>NZ_JANEWH010000072.1:0-24328 GCF_028069715.1 Kluyvera sp. Awk 3
ATATTTAATTGTTATCGTTACGTACGCTGTAGAATTGAGATTCCTCCGCTACTCCGCCAGCCGCGGCTTGCCTACTCTACAGGCAGCTCCCCCGATGAGACCGTCCCTATGAAACGTTATCTAACCGCAGTGATGCTTTGTTCGCTCTCGCTGACCAGCCAGCTGGCGCGCGCGGATATTATCGACGATGCCATTGGCAATATTCAGCAGGCGATCAACGATGCGTACAACCCCAGCAGCGATCGCTCAAGCCGTGATGACGACGATGACCGATCTTATGACGATCGCGGCAGTCGTTCCCAAAGCAGCCAGCAATATAACGATCGTCGCCGCCAGCTGGACGATCGTCGGCGTCAGTTAGATGACCGTCAGCGACAGCTCGATCAGGAGCGTCGTCAGCTGTCAGACGATGAGCGGCGTCTTGATGACGATTACGATCGCTAGGCGAGGCGAATTTCCATGCCGTCGTAGCCTGCTTCAATGCCGGGCGGCAGCAGGTGCGTCATCATCCATTCATCAAACTGGTGGCTGATATGGGTGAGTACCACGCGCGGGCAGCGGATCGATTCATTTAACGCCACGATCGTCGCTAAATCGCTGTGGTTACGCGGCGTCTGCTCGCGGGGCGCATGGCTGCAATCAATGACCATCACCTGCGGCTGGTTATTGCTTAAGAAAGTGAGCGTCTTATCGGGCAGCCCGGCGCTATCTGAAAGCCAGGCGACACGGCTGTGTGGCGTCTCCAGCAGATAGCCGAAGGTCAGCTTCGAGTGTTCCAGCGGTACCGGCGTAATTTGCAATCCTTGCAAGTCAAACACCACGAAGGGCTCCACGGTATGGCTGAAATCCAGCAGGCCGGGATGTTTGAACAGATCGTCACAGCCCAGTTCATCCGGTGGGCCGTACACCGGCACCGTCTCGCCTACGCCCCAGCGCAGCGGAAACAACCCCTGAACGTGATCCATATGATAGTGGGTGAGTAAAAACTGCTGGAAAGAGCCGGCGGGCCAACGTTCGGCAAGGTCGGGCAGGCCGGCATCTATTAACGTGACCGCATCGTTGAAGCGGACAACGCCGCTGCAGGCTTTACGGCGATACTGCGGCGCGCGATGGGCGCGCACGCAGGCCGGACAATAGCATCCCCAGGCGGGCACACCCTGCGCGCCGCCGGTACCGCTGAGGGTGAGGGTTAAACTCATACAACATCCTCATAGCGCTTTGGTGAATCGAATGTGGCTGGGGGCATAGCCCTCACGTTGATAAAAACGGTGGGCGTCGAGTCGCCTGGTACTGGTGGACAACTCGGTCATCTCCGCGCCGGCCTCACGTGCAGTCTCTTCAGCCCAGCTCAGCAGTTGACTGCCGACGCCTGAACCGCGCGCGCATGGCATGACGACCAGCTCCTGAATCTCGCCAATCCAGTTGGCATGATGCAGATGAAACTGCAAATGCAGGCTGATGATGCCGACAACCTCGCCGCCCAGCAGAGCCAACTGATAGTGCAGATGCGGATCCTGAAGATTGGCGGCGAAACCGGTGTAAAAGGCGTCTTTGTCGAATTCGGCTTGCTTTAGTTCGCACATCAGCGCGTAAACGTCATCAATATCCTCAAACGTCGCATGGCGCAGCTCACAGACAGGCATGGTCTTTCTCCTTGCGTCCCATCAGGGTCAGTAAAATATCCACTGACTGTAGCAAACTTCCGTCGTTATTGAGCGTATGGCAGTTTTCTGGCGCATAGCGGGCGGCACGCTCCAGCCGGGCGGCAATCTCCATACCGTTCTCGCGCCCGCGGGCCTGAAGACGTTCGCGCAGAATCGGCGGCGAAACCTGCAAGCACACTGGCAGCAGGGCGTTGCCGTAGCGCGCTTTGGCCTGCGCCAGATGCGCGCGCGAGCCGTTGACGATGACATCGAACCCGGCGTGCAGCCACAGATCGATCTCCACGCCTACGCCGTAATACAGGCCGTTAGCGTGCCAGCTCAGGGCCAGCAGGTTGTGTCCGGCACGGGTAAAAAATTCCTGCTCACTCAATGCGATGTGGTTTTCGCAGCCGGCGTTGGCCGGACGGGTTATGTAGCGATGGGCAACCAACAGCTGCGCATGTTCCTGCTGACGAAGCACTTCCAGCAGGCTGTCTTTGCCGGAGCCGGAGGGCCCCATTAACCAGATCAGTTTTCCTTTCATCAGAATACCCTTTTACCTTGACGCCAGACGTGGTCGATATGGATGTGCTCGCCTTTGCGATGCGCCAACACCAGATCGGCGCGTTTACCTTCGCCAATCACACCGCGGTCGTGCAGGTTCAGCGCGCGCGCCGGGTTTTGCGTCACCAGATTGATGGCCTGCGACAGGGTAAAGGCATTTTGCTGGTCATCGGCAACGCGGAAGGCGGCGTCCAGCAGGCTCGCCGGATAGTAATCGGAGGAAAGAATATCCAGCAGGCCCCGTTGCGCGAGTTGGCTGGCCGCGACATTGCCGGAGTGCGAACCGCCGCGCACGATATTTGGCGCGCCCATCAGCACGTTCAGGCCGTGGCGGCGTGATGACTCGGCGGCTTCAAAGGTGGTAGGGAATTCGGCGATAACGCTGCCTAGCTGGTGCGATTCCACCACGTGTTCATGAGTCGCATCGTCATGGCTGGCCAGCGCGATGTTGCGGTCACGGCACATGCCGGCAATGGCGGCACGGTTAGGCTGCGACCAACGTGCGGCAAGCTGCAGCTGTTCTTCTTCGTACTGACGCATCTGCTGGTCAGTCAGTGAGTACTTACCTTGATAGTATTCCCGGTATTTCTCACGGTTGGCGAACTGGCGCTGGCCGGGAGAGTGGTCCATTAACGACACCAGCGTCACCGGCTCGCGACCGACCAGTTTTTCAAACAGCGGCAGCGTGGTGTGGTGTGGCAGTTCGCAGCGCAGATGCAGACGATGCTCGGCACGGTTGAGACCGCGTTTCTGCGTCTCTTCCACCGCGTTAATCATCTTCTCGAGGTTCTCCAGACGGTCACCGCCGTCGCGCACGTCGCCAATGGCTACCGCATCCAGCACGGTGGTAATGCCGCTGGCGACCATCAGCGCGTCGTGGCTGCTCATGGCGGAATGGGCGGGCCAGTCCACCTTCGGGCGTGGGGTGAAGAATTTATCCAGATTATCGGTATGCAGCTCGATCAGCCCCGGCAGCAGCCAGCCGCCTTCACCGTCGAAGGCTTCCGGCAGACGGCTCTGGGTTTCGGCGAAGGCGCGGATTTCCCCGTCATGTACCTCCAGCGAACCGTGGACCACATCATTCTCAAGCACCAGTTTTACGTTATTGATAATCATGCAGGTGTACCCATTGGGTGGAGGCGGTCAGCGACCTGATTGCGGACGGTTTCGTCATGGAAAATACCGACGATGGCCGCACCGCGCGATTTGGCTTCTTCGATAAGGCTCACCACCGCAGCGCTATTTTTGGCGTCCAGCGAGGCGGTAGGTTCGTCGAGCAGCAGAATCGGGTAGTCGACGATAAAACCGCGGGCGATGTTGACGCGCTGCTGCTCGCCGCCGGAGAAGGTCGACGGCGCGAGGTGCCACAGACGCTCTGGTACGTTCAGGCGGCTTAGCAACTGGGCGGCTTTGGCGGCACAGGTTTCGCGCGGCACGCCAGTATTGAGCAGCGGTTGCATCACCACTTCCAGCGTGGAAATTCGCGGGATAACGCGCAGAAACTGGCTGACCCAGCCGACGGTGGTTTTGCGCACTTCCACCACCTTGCGCGCCGGAGCGCTCACCAGGTCGACCCATTCGTCGCCGTGTTTAATATGAATATGGCCTTCATCCGGCAGATAGTTGGCGTACAGCGAGCGCAGCAGGGTGGATTTACCGCTGCCGGAGTGGCCGTGCAGCACCACGCACTCGCCGGCGTTGACGGTGAGCGAGGCGTTGCACAGCACCGGAAGCTGGACACCGTTTTGCTGGTGCAGAACAAAGGTTTTACTGACATTTTCGACGCGGATCGCGTTCATTTTTAGCCTCTTTAAGCATTTGTACGTTCGATTGCCTGATGGATCAGGCCTACAACCGTTTTAGGATGCTGACAAACTTAAAAAAGAGCACGGACAGTCCCCTCGCCCCTTTGGGGAGAGGGTTAGGGTGAGGGGAAGCCGCTGTTTTATCCGTGCGTTATTACCCTCACCCCGGCCCTCTCCCTGAAAGGGAGAGGGAGAAAATCCGCCGCGCGATGGTTAATTCTGCAACACCGACGACACCAACAGCTGGGTATACGGATGATGCGGATCGTCGAGCACCCGGTCGGTAAGCCCACTTTCCACCACCAGGCCCTGCTTCATCACCAGCAAACGGTCGGCGAGCAGCCGCGCGACGCCCAAATCATGGGTGACAATCACCACCGCCAGGTTCAGCTCCACCACCAGGCCGCGCAGCAGGTCGAGCAGGCGCGCCTGTACCGACACGTCCAGCCCACCGGTGGGTTCATCCATAAACACCAGTTTTGGGTGGGTGACGAGGTTGCGGGCAATCTGCAAACGCTGCTGCATCCCGCCGGAAAACGTGGTGGGCAGGTCGTCGATGCGCGACGCCGGGATCTCCACTTCCTCCAGCCAGCGCTGGGCGGTGGCGCGGATATCGCCGTAATGGCGCGCGCCGGTGGCCATCAGCTGTTCGCCGATATTGCCGCCCGCCGACACCTGACGACGCAGGCCGTCCATTGCGTGCTGGTGCACCACGCCCCATTCGGTGCGCAGCAGACGGCGGCGATCGGCTTCGGTCATCGCGTACAGCGAACGGTCCCGGTAGCGAATTTCCCCTTCCTGCGGCGTCAGACGCGCCGAAATGGATTTCAGCAGCGTGGTTTTACCGGAGCCGGATTCGCCGACGATGCCCAGCACTTCGCCCGGCCACAGATCAAAGGAGACGTTGCTGAAGCCCTTGCCCGGCGCGTAGAGATGGGTCAGGCGGTCAACGGAGAGTAATGGTTGCGTCATGCGTTTTTCGCCTCGCTCTGTTGGCGGCAGTAGTCGGTGTCGGAGCAGACAAACATGCGTTTGCCGCTGTCGTCGAGCACCACTTCATCGAGATAGCTGTGCTGCGAACCGCAGATGGCGCAAGGCTCGTCCCAGCTCTGGATGGTGAACGGATGGTCGTCAAAATCGAGGCTTTCAACGCGGGTAAACGGCGGCACGGCGTAGATACGCTTCTCGCGCCCGGCGCCAAACAGCTGTAGCGCAGGCATCATGTCCATCTTCGGGTTATCGAATTTGGGGATTGGCGATGGGTCCATGACGTAGCGGCCATTGACCTTCACCGGGTAGGCATAGGTGGTCGCGATATGGCCGAAGCGGGCGATATCTTCATACAGCTTCACCTGCATCACGCCGTACTCTTCCAGTGCGTGCATGGTGCGGGTCTCGGTTTCGCGCGGTTCGATAAAGCGTAGCGGTTCGGGGATCGGCACCTGGAAGATCAGGATCTGATCCTCCACCAGCGGCGTTTCCGGGATCCGGTGGCGCGTCTGGATCAAGGTGGCGTCTTCGGTGCGCTCGGTGGTGTTCACCCCGGTCACGCGCTGGAAAAACTGGCGGATGGAGACGGCGTTGGTGGTGTCATCCGCGCCCTGGTCAATCACTTTCAGCACGTCCGCTTCACCAATCACGCTGGCTGTGATCTGAATGCCGCCGGTGCCCCAGCCGTACGGCATCGGCATTTCGCGGCCGCCGAACGGCACCTGATAGCCGGGGATCGCCACCGCTTTGAGGATAGCGCGGCGGATCATGCGCTTGGTCTGCTCATCAAGGTAGGCAAAGTTATAGCCGCTGAGATTAGCCATTTTTCTGCTCCCGTTGCAGGCGTTTCAACAGTTCCAGTTCGGCCTGGAAATCGACGTAGTGGGGGAGTTTGAGGTGCGAGACGAAACCGGCGGCTTCGACGTTATCGGCGTGGGCGAGGACAAACTCTTCATCCTGCGCCGGGCCGACGGCGTGCTCGTCATACTCCGGGGCCTGCAATGCGCGGTCGACCAGCGCCATCGCCATCGCTTTGCGCTCGCTCATGCCAAACACCAGACCGTAGCCGCGGGTGAAGTGCGGCGGTTCGTCAGCCGGGTCGACGAAGCCGTTGACCATTTCGCATTCCGTCATTAACAGTTCGCCGACGTTCACCGTAAAACCCAACTCTTCGGGCACGATTGAAACGTCGATATAGCCGCTACGGATCTCGCCAGCAAACGGGTGGTTGCGCCCGTAGCCGCGTTGGGTGGAATAGGCCAGCGCCAGCAGATAGCCTTCGTCGCCTCGCATGAGCTGCTGGAGACGTGAGGAGCGCGAGCACGGGTAGACCGGCGGCGTGCGGGTGATATCGTCGGGCGTTGCGCCGCTGTCCTCTTCCGTCTTTGCCAGTCCCTGGCTTGCCAGCAGGCTGAAGACATGCGGCGCCGGCGTCGGCTCGCCATCATCGGTTTGCAGGGGCGGGGCTTCGCCGTTCGCCAGCAGGGTAAAGTCCAGCAGTCGGTGGGTGTAGTCGTAGGTCGGGCCGAGCAGCTGACCGCCCGGTACGTCTTTATAGACGGCGGAAATACGGCGTTCCAGGCGCATATTGCCCGTCTCCAGCGGCTCGCTCACCGCCAGCTTCGCCAGCGTGGTGCGGTAGGCGCGTAGCAAAAAAATGGCTTCAACGTTGTCGCCGCTGGCCTGCTTCAGCGCCAGCGCCGCCAGCTCGCGGTCGGCGATGCCGCCTTCGGTCATCACCCGGTCTACCGCCAGGTTAAGCTGCTGTTCAATCTGAGCGACGCTGAGTTCCGGCTGCGCGGTGTCGCCCCGGCGTCGATGTTCCTGTAGCGCGTGGGCGGCGGCTATCGCCTTCTCGCCCCCTTTGACGGCAACATACATATCAGCAAACCTCGACGTGAGTAGTGCGTGGAATGGCCAGCAGACGCTCGCCGCAGGTGAGGATCAGATCCACGCCGAGCGGGAACGGGTGCGGACGTTCGGTCAGTTCATGCAGAATGCAGTTCGGCAGCTGTGGGGCGATCATCCGTTCTTCGGCGATGCCCGCACCGGTCAGGCGCAGCATGCGCCCGCCGCTGAGACTGGGGACCTGCACAATCAGCGTTGCGCTGGTTTCCGGCGCCACCGCGCTGCCTTCACACAGGGCGTTTAGCTGCTCGCTGCTGATGGTGTCGCTTGAGACGGCGAAAGTCGCCTGCTGCGGCTGCTCAACCAGCGGCGCGTTGGTGTGAAAACGCAGGCTCTGGCTGACGATATCGTTATGCAGCGTATTGGACAGCCACACCGGCGTGTCATTGTCGGCCAGGGTCAGCAGCACGCTGGTGGTGGCAATATTCAGCGGCTGCCAGCCGTGCTTGAGCTGATGCAGCGCGACGATCACGCCCGGCTCGCTCATGGCTTTTAACAGGCGACGAAAGCTGTGCTGGGCATCCTGCACGGGAAGGGTAAAAGCGGTTTCCAGGGTCATGCGTTATCTCCGCGAACCAGCGTAAAGAAGTCGACCCGGCTGGCGTTAATTTCAGCCTGACGTGCGGCAATACGCGCGGTACGGTCGGCTTCCAGCGGGGTAATCAGGGTTTCTGATAAGGTTTGAAAATGGCTGGGCTGCTGCATCAGCGCATCAATCAGTGCGCAGCGCTCGGCGTGGGCTTTATCGCGCCCCAGCACCCAGCTGTAGCCCACGGTCCCGTTGCTCAAGCGCACGGCAGCGCGGGTTAGCGTGGCGTCACCGGCAAAGAAGCGTTCGCCGGTGCCGCCCATGCGTCCCTGTAGCTGGACCAGGCCGGTTTCCGGGGCGCGGAGGGTTTCGTAGTCGGCACGGATATTCAGGGCAACCATTTTTGCCGCCAGACTCTCGGGCTTACTGTGAGACAGCACCGACATCCAGTGCTGACGGGTTGCGGTATCGAGGTGCATTCAGTGCTCCATAATAAATTCGATCATGTCGGCGCGGGTCAGGCTGACGGAGTACTCCATCACCTGGTCGTTGCCTTCACGATGGTTCAGGGTGCGCACGCACAACAGGGGCGCCATGTTGGGAATTTCTAAGCGCTGGCTCTCTTTGGCCTGCGCCCGACGTGCGCTGATGCGGGTCTGACTGCGTTTGAGCGCAATACCGGTTTGCTCGCGCAGAAAGTCGTGCAGCGAACCGCTGCTGAAACTTTGCAGCGTGGGCCACAGCGTGAGGTCAGCAAAATAATGGTCGATCAGACACAGCGCCACGCCGTTGACCCGGCGCAGCGTGCGCAGGTGAATAACGTTGTCGCCTTCGGCTATGCCCAGCGCTTCGGCGATATGGCCGGAGGCCGGACGCAGTACCGACAGGAGCTTTTCGCTGGTGGGGTGGCTGCCCTGGTCGAGCAGGTTCTGGCTAAAACGCGCCTGAGCGTTCAGCGGGTAGTCAAACGGGCGCATCAGCACCAGCACGCCAACCCCCTGACGGCGCTGAACCCAGCCTTTCTCCACCAGTTGGTCGATGGCGCGACGCAGGGTGTGACGATTCACGGCAAAGCGCGCCGCCAGCTGGTGCTCGGCGGGCAGGTAGTCGCCGCAGCGGTAGTTCTGGCGCAGCTCTTGCTCCAGGCGAGCGGCAATCTCTTGATAACGCGTTGGATAACTGGTCGGATGTGTAGACAGGTGCATAGTCAACAAGACCTCGCTAATCAGATGAAGTGCTTACGCAAACGCTGGGAGAGGAAATCCAGCAGGCTGACGGTGACGATGATCAGCACCATCAATGCGCAGGTTTGCTGGAACTGAAAGCCGCGAATCGCCTCCCATAACGTGACGCCGATACCGCCTGCGCCCACCATCCCGACCACCGTGGCGGAACGGACGTTGGACTCGAAGCGATAGAGCGAGTAGGAGATGAGCAGCGGCATCACCTGCGGCAGCACGCCGTAGAGGATCTCTTCGATTTTATTGGCGCCGGTGGCGCGGATGCCTTCAACCGGGCCGGGTTCAATCGCTTCCACCGCTTCGGAAAGCAGCTTGGAGAGTACGCCGGTGGTGTGAATAAACAGCGCCAGTACGCCAGCAAAGGGGCCTAAGCCGACGGCAACGACGAACAGCATGGCGAAGACCATTTCGTTGATCGCGCGGCAGGCGTCCATCAGCCGACGCATCGGCTGGTAAACCCACCACGGCACGAGGTTTTCGGCGCTCATCAGGCCGCATGGGATGGAGAGCACCACCGCCAGTGCGGTGCCCCAGACGGCGATTTGCAGGGTGACGGCCATCTCGCTGAGATAGTCCTGCCACTGGCTGAAGTCCGGCGGGAAGAAGTCGGCGGCGAAAGTCGCCATGTTGCCCGCGTCGGTGAACAGGGTCACCGGGTTCATTTCCGCCCCTTTCCAGGAGACGACAAGCACCGCCAGCAGGATGGCCCAGCTAATCAGCGAGAACCAGCTGCGCTTGGGTGGGGGGATGGTGATGGTGTGTTGCATGATTGAGCTCCGTGGTTAGTTCTCCCTCTCCCTGTGGGAGAGGGCCGGGGTGAGGGCATCAGCGTGCGCCGTTGCCCCCTCACCCTAACCCTCTCCCCACGGGGGAGAGGGGATCGATCACTGCACCGCTTTAGTCACCGACGTCATCGCGCCAATCGCTGCCGTGGTACGGTCAAGGTCGTTCAGCCGCGCCTGAATCTCGGCGGTCTTCGTGGCTTTATCCGCGGCGTTCAGCGTGTCGTTGCCCTTCACCGTCTGCATCTCTTTAAACAGCGTCAACTGGCGAATCGGCAGCAGCTGGAGATCGCTGGAAGCGCGGAACGGCGCCCAGCCCAGACGTTCCAGCACCGCTTTCTGTTCCGGCGTTTTGCCGTAGTTCATAAAGAAGCTGTAGATCTTGTCTTTGGTGGATTCAGAGAGGTTTTTGCGCCACACAATCGGGTCGCCTGGGATCAGCGGTGATTTCCAGATAACCTTCAGCTCTTTCAGTTTGTCCGGCGCGGAGACCTTCAGCTTGTCGAGGTTTTCGGTGTTGTTGGTGGCCACATCCACCTGCTTGTTGGCGACGGCCAGGGCGTTGGTTTCATGGCTGGCGTTGACCGTGCGCTTGAAGTCGCTGGCGGAGGCGTTGTTTTTGGCGAAGACGTAGTAGCCAGGGACGAGGAAGCCGGAGGTGGAGTTCGGGTCACCGTTGCCGAAGGTCAGCTCTTTGCGTTTGGCGAGCAGGTCGTTGAGGTTGTTGATCGGGCTGTCTTTGTTGACGATCAGCACGCTCCAGTAGCCCGGCGAGCCGTCGGCGGCGACGGTCTGGGCGAACACCTGGCCGTTGGCGCGGTCTACCGCTTCCATCGCGGAGAGGTTACCGTACCAGGCGATATCCACTTTATTGAAGCGCATGCCCTGAATGATGCCCGCATAGTCTGGGGCGAAGAAAGCGTTCACCTTTACGCCCAGCGATTTTTCCATGTCCTTCAGGAACGGTTCCCACTGTGGCTTTAAGTTCTGCTGTGATTCCGTCGAAATAATGCCGAAGTTCAGCGCTTTTTCCTGTTCTTCCGCATGCACGGGGCTGAGCAGGGTGCTGAGGCTAAACATGCTGGTGAAGGCCAGCGCGGCAACCGCTTTATAACTCATTTCCATTCCTCATTGTGGGGACGTTAAGCAGCCTGCGCGTTCTGTTCGACGCGGTTTATGCTGCGGTAGAGATGGTCAAAACGTTCGTTATCAAACTGCTGGCTGCTGCCGTCGTAGAACACCTGTCCCTGGCGCAGCGCGACGATGCGTTCGCAGTAGCGCAGCGCATAGTCGACCTGATGCAGCGTCACCACCACGGTGATGCCGTCGGTCTGGTTAATGTCGCGCAGCGTGTCCATGACGATGCGCGCCGATTCCGGGTCCAGCGAGGCGATAGGTTCATCGGCGAGGATCACTTTCGCCTGCTGCATCAGCGCACGAGCAATGGCCACGCGCTGCTGCTGGCCGCCGGACAGCGTTGATACACGCTGGTGGGCCATATGCGCCATGCCGACGCGGGTTAATGCCTGTAAAGCGCGCTGTTTCTGCTCGCGGGTGAACCAGCCTAAGCAGGTGCGCCAGAAAGGCGTGCTGCCGAGCGCGCCAATCAGCACGTTCTCCAGTACGCTCAGGCGGTTAACGAGGTTGAATTGCTGGAAGATATAGCCGGTGTGGGCGCGGCTCTTACGGATGTCGCGCGCCAGACGGCCCGCCTTCTGTACGGTTTTGCCCAGCAACTCAATGCGGCACTCCGGCGTTTTATCGCCGACGATGAGGCCGCTCAGATGACGTAAAAGGGTGGATTTGCCAGAACCGGACGGGCCAAGCAGAGCCACCATCTCACCGGCGTGAACGTTCAAATCAATAGCGTGTAGTACCTGGTGCTGGTTGAACGTCTTGTTGAGTTTTTCAACGCGAATCATGGTTTGCATATTGGGACCCTCAAAAAAGGTGGCCCCATCGTGGCGAACTCATGTGACATTTGGGTTAAGGCGGGATGACTCGATGATGAATAATTGACGGGAATTCGATGACAGGAAGGGAGGCCGCCGCCTCCCGCGTTGTCAGAGCGTCGGCTCTTGTTGTTTGACCACGTTAATCATCCACGGTACGCCGTACCGGTCGATTACACGGCCAAACCCGTGTGCCCAGAAGGTCTCTTGCCACGGCATTTCTACCTTGCCGTTGGCGGCGAGATTATCGAACCAGCGTTTACCTTCTTTAACGTCCTGAGTGTCGAGCACCAGCGTGAAGCCCGCGTAGTGGGCGTCGTCCTGGGAGATACCGTCGCTCATCATGATATCGCTGCCGGCGATGTGGACGTTGGCGTGGGCAATGGCGCTGTCGGGGAATTTCAGGCCGGAGGGGCATCCACCTTCATCATCCATCGATGAGGGCGGCATTTCGCCGAAGGTGATTTTGTAGCGCAGTTCCGCACCCAGCGCCTGCTGATAGTAGGCAATGGCATCGGCGCAGTTTCCGGAAAAGGCGAGATAGGGACTTAACGGCATAATCGTTACCTCAGGTAAGAGTCGCTCATTAAGTCTAGGTGCTGCTGAGGCAAAGTAACCAGGCGGGAAAGTGCTTTCCCGCCTGTAGGGATCAGTTCTTTTTCACAAACTCAGATTTCAGCTTCATTGGGCCAAAGCCGTCAATTTTGCAATCGATGTTGTGGTCGCCTTCGACCAGGCGGATGTTCTTCACTTTGGTGCCGATCTTCAACATGGAAGAGCTGCCCTTGACCTTCAGGTCTTTGACGACGGTGACGCTGTCGCCGTCGGCCAGCAGGTTGCCGTTAGCGTCTTTGACGATCAGCGCGTCGCTGTCTTGTGCGGGTTCAGCATCGTTCCACTCGTGTGCGCATTCCGGGCAGATGAACATGCCGTTGTCTTCGTAGGTGTATTCGGAGTTGCATTGTGGGCAGTGGGGTAATGACATGGAGTGTTTCCTCAAAAGTGCAGTGCGAAAGGCAAGGGCCTGAAAAAACGGCAAATCGCCGAAAATAGCCCTGATTATACAATAAAACCCTGCATTTGTCGGTGTTATCCCGGACGGGATGAGGAATGGCGGGGAAATTCACCCTCTCCCCCGAGGGGAGAGGGAACCGATTAGTGGTGCGCGGACTCCGGTATTACCTGCGTTTCGGCGTCTGCTGGTTTTGGTGCGCCATAACGTTTCGCATACAGCGCGGTAATAATCGGCACCAGAATCGCGGTGACAATTACGCTGGCGGCAACCAGCGCCGTCGCGGAGGCGGCGACCGGGGCGAACGATGGGTTAATCTGCGCAATAATCACCGGGTTTGCCACGGCAGCGCCCGCTGCGGAGGAGGCGGCGACACCTGCGGTGCCGTTACCGCCACCGATGACGCGGTCAGCAATAATCAGCGGAATACCGGTGATAACGATAACGGCAACACCCAGTACGATACCCAGCAGGCCAGTATCGAGAATCACGCTCAGGTTGATGGTATTACCCAGCGCAAAGCCGAAGAACGGAATCAGTACCGGCGTTGCTTTGCTGAAGAATGCACGCAGGTCGTGGTCCAGGTTGCCGAGGGTGAAACCAATCAGGAACGGCAGTACGGCGCCGATAAAGTGGTGCGGCTCGAAAGAAGCAAGGCCAGCAGAACCGAGGATAACCATCGTCATCAGCGGGCCGGATTCCAGCGACATCAGGACGAAAGCGCCTGACTCTTCTTTAGTACCATACTGATTCATCAGGCTGGCATACAGGCCGCCGTTGGTCATATCCATTGCTGAGACAATCGCCAGAACGGAAAGTCCGGCGAAGAAACCGGTCTGAATACCCGTATCCGGAATGAACATGGCCGCAATCATTGCCACAACCCAGGCAACGGCGATTTTGGTCAGTACCAGGGTGCCGGATTTACGTAATACCGTCCCGGTGGCACGTAAATCAATGGATGCCCCAATGCAGAAGAACCAGACGGCCAGAATAGGCACCGTTCCGCCGATCATGCCTTTGGTGAAAGATCCGAAATATTCGCCGGTGCTCGGTGCGAAGGTATTTAATACCGCGCCTAACAGTAACGGGATAAGCATCATCCCGCCTGGGATTCGTTCCATTGTTGCTTTAATTTTCATCTGGCATCCTCGCCTCGTACCGTCCTCTGACGGCAGAAGAGATTAAGTATAATAATTTCAGTTATTTATGTTGCTATCATCTGGTGTTTTCATGCCAGCGCACTCCGGTTAAGAAGAAATTTTCTGGCATGTTTAAAGCTGTTTCGGACGCTATAATGCATTTACTGGAATGCTGATTCAATGAAAATAAAACGATGTTTTAGTTATATAGATCACACATTTCACAAATGAGAAATGCGCTATGGTGAAATTGAATTGAGCTGTGAATTCTTTGTGAAAGATTCTGAAATATTTTTTTTCTTAAATGAGGGAGGAAAGGAGGTGATTTGCCAGGTTTTTCCACTGGTGAAGCGGCATTCGATAGGGGGAGAGTGAGCGAAATATTTCGGCGCTGTGGCGAGTGTCACTCTTTTGTTAAGTTGATCACAATATTAATCGCTGTTAGGGTAAATAGGATTGCCTCTCTGCGGGATATTTTTCGAGAGGCACCTTATTAACTGACAGACTCGCCATCAGGCCCAACAGGTTTGATTGTCGGAGAACATACTCCAACGCCGACATGCAAACCTGCTACGCTTGGATAAACGGAACCAGACTTGCCACGGTTCCCTTTACGCACCTTCGCAAACGCCTTGCCGTTTGCCCCCACTGGGTGTGCGTTCAAGGCGAAATTGAACGAGGAAAACCATGCTTAGAAGGAAAAAAGTAAAACCGATCACGCTACGTGACGTCACCATTATCGACGATGCCAAACTACGCAAAGCAATCACCGCAGCCTCGTTGGGCAACGCGATGGAGTGGTTCGATTTCGGGGTCTATGGATTTGTGGCCTACGCGCTGGGTAAAGTCTTCTTCCCGGACGCTAACCCAAGCGTGCAGATGATTGCCGCGCTGGGGACCTTCTCTGTTCCCTTCCTGATACGTCCGTTGGGCGGTTTGTTCTTCGGGATGCTAGGGGATAAATACGGTCGACAGAAGATTCTGTCTATCACCATCATTATTATGTCGCTCAGTACATTCTGTATCGGCCTTATTCCGTCATATGAGTCTATTGGTATTTGGGCGCCGGTGTTGCTGCTGCTGTGTAAAATGGCGCAGGGCTTCTCGGTCGGCGGCGAATATACCGGAGCGTCGATCTTCGTAGCGGAATACTCGCCGGACCGTAAGCGCGGCTTTATGGGCAGCTGGCTGGACTTTGGTTCTATCGCCGGGTTTGTGATGGGCGCAGGGCTGGTGGTTCTGCTCTCTACGGCAGTGGGTGAGGCGAACTTCCTCGAGTGGGGCTGGCGTATTCCGTTCTTCGTCGCGCTGCCGCTGGGGATTATCGGTCTTTACCTGCGTCATGCGCTGGAAGAGACGCCAGCGTTCCAGCAGCACGTGGATAAACTCGAGCAGGGCGACCGTCAGGGTTTACAGGACGGGCCGAAAGTCTCGTTTAAAGAAATTGCGACCAAGCACTGGCGTAGCCTGCTGGCCTGTATCGGTCTGGTTATCTCGACCAACGTCACCTACTACATGTTGCTGACCTACATGCCGAGCTACCTGTCGCATAACCTGCACTACTCCGAAGACCACGGGGTGCTGATCATCATCGCCATTATGATCGGTATGCTGTTTGTGCAGCCGGTGATGGGGCTGCTGAGCGACCGCTTTGGCCGTCGCCCATTTGTCGTGGTGGGTAGCGTGGCGTTGCTGGTGTTCTCGATTCCGGCATTTATCCTGATTAACAGTAACTCCATTGGTCTGATTTTCTCCGGCCTGCTGCTGCTCGCGGTGATCCTGAACTGCTTCACCGGGGTGATGGCGTCGTCGTTACCGGCGATGTTCCCAACCCACATTCGCTACAGCGCGCTGGCCAGCGCCTTTAACATCTCGGTGCTGGTGGCTGGTCTGACGCCTACGCTGGCGGCCTGGCTGGTGGAGTCGACGCAGAACCTGATGATGCCGGCTTACTATCTGATGGTGATTGCGGTAATTGGTCTGATTACCGGCGTGATGATGAAAGAGACCGCCAACCGTCCGCTGAAGGGCGCGACGCCTGCGGCCTCGGACATTGAGGAAGCGCGTGAGATTCTTCAGGAACATCACGACCATATTGAGCACAAGATTGAAGATATCGATGCGGAAATTGCCGCGCTGCAGGAGAAACGCTCGCAGCTGGTAATGCAGCATCCGAAGATTAACGACTAACGTCTTCCGCGCTGTCGGACGACAGCGCCGACCGACATAACGAGCGATAACCCGGACGTACAGCAGTACGCCGGGTTTTTTTATGCTTAACGTTCGCGGAACGCTTCTGCTTTCGCGCGCAGAATCGGCTTCAGCAGGTAGGAGAGAATGGTTTTCTTACCAGTGATGATATCCACCGACGCCACCATCCCCGGGATAATAATCAGCGGTTTCTCGTCGCTGCCCAGGTGGTTTTTTTCGGTGCGCAGACGGATGACATAGAAACTCTTACCGTCTTTGTCGGTGACCGTATCGGGGCTTATCTGTTCCAGTTTAGCCTTCAGCCCACCATAGATGGTGTAGTCATAGGCGGTGAATTTGACCATCGCTTCCTGCCCAGGGCGTAAAAACGCGATGTCCTGTGGGCGGATTTTCGCTTCGACCAGCAGCGTGTCGTCCAGCGGCACGATCTCCACCAGATCGTTCCCCGGCTGGATAACGCCGCCGATGGTGTTGACCATCAGCTGCTGCACGATGCCGCGCACCGGCGAAGTCACCAGAGTACGGTTGACACGGTCTTCAATCGCCTTGCCGGAAGCTTCGGTTTTACTGAGATCGGTACGGGCTTCATTGAGCTGCGACAGCGCTTCGCTGCGATAGCGTCCACGCGTCTCGTTGATTTTGCTCTCAATCTCTTTGATCGCCGCTTCGGCTCTAGGGACGGCCAGCGTCACGGACTCAAGCTGTCCGCGGGTTTCGACTTCAGAACGACGCAGACGCAGAACTTCCACTTTGGAAATCGCCCCCTTGGCGACCAGTGGCTCAGACATGCTGATTTCCTGCTGTAACAGGCCCAGGCTGCGGCGGTACTGTGCGCCTTTTGCCTGATAGTCCAGCAGCTCCTGTTTCTTCTGCACCAGCTGTTCGTTCAGCCCGGACAGTTCGCTCTGAATGCGCTTGTTGACGCTGGCGAACAGTTCCATTTCACCGTTGGCGATATCCGGCGTTTTATTCAGAATTTCGGGTGAGAGCGTCAGGGTTTCTTTATTATCCAACTGGGCGGTCAGACGTTGAATACGGGCCTCCAGCGCCAGACGATCGGCCTCGGACTCGCCAGCGTTAGAGCGAAAACGGGTATCGTCCAGACGCAGCAGCGGCGCGCCGGCTTTGACCACTTCACCTTCGTGCACGAAGACCTCGGCGACAATACCGCCCTCCAGGTTCTGGATTTTTTGCAGGCGCGAGGAGGGAATCGCTTTGCCGTCACCACGCGTGACTTCATCAATATCGGCCAGTGATGCCCAGGCAATCATGATGATAAAGAAGCCGAGAATGGCCCACAGGGTGATTCGCACCACGCGTGGGGAATCATCAATGAGCGCCTTATTCACCTCGTTAGCAGTGAGCGTTGACGCGTTTTTGTCGCCAAACAACCACTTCATAAAGCGGGTAAGTCGGTTAGCGTTGCGCATGAATTTGTCCTTTCTTCAGTGCGTTCATCACGCTTTCTTTCGGACCATCGGCGATGATTTTGCCATTGTCGAGGATGATCAGTCGGTCGACCAGCGTGAGCAAGGAGGCGCGGTGGGTGACCAGCAGCAGCGTTTTATTGCTGACCATGGGGGCTAGCGACTTCTTAATCAGATCTTCGCTGGTGTTATCCATGGAGCTGGTCGGCTCATCCATCAGCAGCACCGGTGGATCGAGCAGCAGCGCGCGAGCCAGGGCCACGGCCTGTCGCTGGCCGCCGGAAAGATTCATCCCGCGCTCACCGACCTGCATGTTATAGCCGGACGGGTGACGACGAGCGAATTCATGCACCCCCGCCAGCGTGGCGGCGCGCAGCATGGTCTCTTCATCCACGTAGCTGGCGCCGCTTAACAGGTTGTCGCGCAGCGTGCCGCTGAACAGGTGAATATCCTGCGGCGCGTAGCCGATATTATGGCGGACGTCATTGACGTCGAGCTGACGAGCGTCGATGCCGTCAATCAGAATGGTGCCGCCGTCAGGTTGGTAGAAGCCAACCAGCAGCTTGGCCAGCGAGCTTTTGCCGGAGCCGCTACGGCCAATAATCCCGACCTTCTCACCCGGCTCAATTTTCAACGAAATACCGTTGAGTGACAGGTACTGGTTTTGCGGATAGTGGAAGCTGACGTCGCGAAATTCGATGGCGCCAGTCAGCGTCTCGCGCTTCAACGGCACTTCATTTTCTTCGACCTCTTGCTCCAGATCCATCATGCGGTCGATGGTCGCTTTGGTCATTTTGGCGCGCTGGTAGCGGGTGATCAGGCTACACAGCTGGCCAATCGGCATCATTGCGCGACGGTTGAGCAGGTAGCAGGCGATGAGCCCCCCCATGCTGAGATTACCGGCGATAATGCTGTAAACCCCAACGATAATCATCGCCACGCCAGCAATTTTTTGGACCCAGGCGGTAAAGTTGACAGCAATATAGGAGAGCGATTTTACCCGCAGCTCCAGCTTGCTCAGTTGGCCGATAATTTGTTCCCACTGGTACTGACGCTCGCTTTGCGCATTGTTGACCTTGATGGCATCCAGACCCGTTAGCGTCTCAACCAGCATGGCCTGTCGCTCTGTCGACAAGCGATATGTTTTCTGAACCTGTGTTTGTAAAGGCTTCTGGATCAGCCAGTTCACAACCAATGCGATGGGATAGCACAGCAGAGGAATGAACGCGAGCGGACCGCCGACAATGGCAATAACCAGCAGCACCAACAGCGTGAACGGGAAGTCGATGAGCATGGTGAGCGTTAGCGATGAAAGAAAATCCCGAATGGATTGGTATTCCTGGAATTGCTGTGTGAAGCCGCCGACGCGTTGAGGGCGCTGCTTCATCTTCATTCCGAGCAGGCGTTCAAACAGCGCTGCCGAGACAATCAGATCGGTCTTTTTTCCCGCGATATCGAGACAGACACCACGTAAAATTTTAAGAATAAAATCAAAAACAAAGGCGATCGAAATGCCGATAGCCAGTACCCAGAGGGTGGCGGTCGCCTGATTGGGCACCACGCGGTCATAGACGTTCATCACGAACAGCGGCGTGGCAATGGCGATCACGTTGATGATAAAACTGGCGACGATCGAATCAAGATAGAGGAATTTCGATAGTTTTAACGTGTCTTTAAACCAGGATTTGGTGCGAGGAATGGTCGCCGTAGGTTGACTGCCGAACTCATGTCCCGGCTGAATAAAAATCGTTTTCCCGCTGTAGTTCTCCGCCAGCGTTTCGCGCTCAAGCACCTTTTCGCCACCTTCGGTTTCGGCGGATAGCAGGCGGGCGCGCTGTTGATCATCCCAGCCGATCAGCACCGCGGCCTGATCGTTTTTGAGCAGCACGATGGCCGGCAGCGAGAGGGCGGTAATTTTTTCCAGCGGCCTCTGCAGCACACGCGCTTTTAACCCCGCGCGCTGAGCGGCTCGCGGAAATGCGCTCAGGGTCAGTCGGTGTGCTTCAAGCGGTAAACCGGCGGTTAATACATTTCGGCTGGTGATGACGTTGTGCAGTTTGCACACAATCATTAGCGAATCGAGTAAGGGATCATCATGGTTTTGACGTGGGTCGAGTCTGATGTGGTCATCAGTAGAGGTATTTGCTTGCTCAAGTGGATCAGTATAAGACGCCATAATCCGACCTTATATACCAGCGAAAAAATCGCTAAGGCTAAAGAATATAATGGGTTATCCCATCGTGAGATGAGATAACCCGCAGGTCCAAAATCAGTTACTTCAGGTCAGGTAAATTACTGTGTGCCGTTTGCTGTACCTCGACCGGCTGCGCGGCAGACGGTGCCTGAATATTCAGCTGTTTTAACAGATCGCCGATGCGTGCATTGATACGGTAGGTGGTGAACATCTCCGTGAACTGCATCTCAACGTAACGGCGCTGGGCGTTGAACACTTCGTTTTCGCTGTCCAGCATATCCAGCAGGCTACGTTCACCGATGCTGAACTGCTCCTGGTACGCGGTACGTACGACGGCGCTGCGATCGGCATAATCTTTGGCGATCGGCACCTGTTGTTTAGCGTTCTGCCAGGCGTTCCACGACAGCCGCAGCTCTTCATCCAGCTGGCGAAGGGCGTTACGCTTCACGTCCTGCGCTTCCTGCATTTTATAAGCATAGGATGACAACTGCGCCTGATCGCTGCCGCCGTTAAACAGGTTATAGTTCATACGAACCATGGCCTGCCACTCCTGGTCGTGACCACGCGTGCCGTCAACGTTGTTATCCATGCGGCGGCCAACGTCGATGTTGACGCTCGGATAGAAGCGGGATTTCGCCGCTTCGTACTGCTGACGGGTGGCTTCAACGTCTGAGTCCGCCTGTTTCAGCAGTGGGCTGTTTTCCAGCATCAGCTTGCGCGCTTCGGCCTGCGAGGCCGGGATCTTTGTGGTCATCGGCATCGACAGACCGGTGGCTTCTTTCCCGACGACGCTGTAGTAGTTGGCCTGCGCGTCCTCGAGGTTGGTTTGCTCGGTCAGTAGGTTGTTTTTCGCCTGCGCAAGACGAGCCTGCGCCTGCTCATAGTCGGCGGTACGGCCTACGCCCTGCTCGGTGCGTAAACGAATCTGATCGAAAATACGTTCGTGGCTTTTCAGGTTATCCTGCGCCAGTTTCACCATCTTTTGCCGCATCAGCACGTCGAGATAGCTCTGGATCGCATCCAGTGCCGTCACTTCGCTGGTGTTCATTACCGAGAACGCCCGCGAGTTAACGGTGGCTTTCTGGCGCGCGACTTCGCTGGAGGTGGCGAAGCCGTTAAACACGTTCTGCCGCAGGTTGATGCTGGACTCACTGCGGTGCAGGTTACGGCGATGATCGTCCGCTGCGCGAGTCGATGAGTTGTCGGTTTGTTCCCAACCGGTGCCGGCAGACAGATCCAGGGTTGGCAGATACCCGCCCTTGGCCGCGCGCAAATCCTGGTCTGCAGAATAGCGACTATTGACCGACGCGCTCACCTGCGGATGCCACAGTAAACTGTCTTTGACCGCTTGCTCAAGCGTTGCTGCGCTAACCGTGTTGGCAAACAGTAATGGCAGAGAGATGCCTGTTAATATCCGAATGTGTTTGTTCATCATGACGTCCTTTCCTTACGTTCATTTCCCTGACTCGTGGCTTAATCCACCAGAGGTCATGTCATTAGACAAAAAGTCAACCAGGTGTTGACGTGCATGGGGCTGATAACAGCCCCATGACGTTATGCATCAGGCTTCGACTTCTGGCTTCGCAATCAAATCATCAGGGTCATTGCTGGCCCAGGTTTGATTGTCATCCGTATCGCCGCCTTCCGCTGGAACATGTTCAACGTCATTCGGTGTTTCTGCCGTTTCCGTTGTCTCCGTTGTTTGAATGAGGCTGGAGAGATCCTTATTATCACCGTCGTGAATCATATCACTGAATGACAATGGTTCATCCTGACTAATAATGGTGGCTTCTTGTCCAGACTCATTGCTTTCGCTATTGAGGCTAGTTTCCTCGCTGGCGGTTTCTGTTTCATGAAGAGAATCGTCCTCGGTACCGCCTAACAGCGTGCTGAGCGAGGACTCTTCCGTTTCACTATTCGCATCGGCGGTGGAGGACTCGTCGGGTGCTGAGCGGTCGGTTTCATCGTCAGCGTCGTCAAAGCCCTGCTGGTCGTTATCAACCAGTGGGTTATCGGTATTCTCCGTTTGGTTGTCCTGCGAATCTACCGTGTGCTCGGCGGCGGTATTTTCATCATCGGTATGTGAGTTATCGTCGACGAACTCGTCGTTAAGCGTTGGTTGCAGGGAGTGGTCTTCGGTCTGCACGTCTTCAATATCGCTGTCATTGATGTGCAGATCCTCCATCGATGCCATGACCGTGCTTTCCTCACCAGCATCTTCTGTCATGCCGGCCAGTAGAGATGCGTCAGGATCATTTTCGTAATCATATCCAACGGTGTCACTGAAATCCTGGTCGCTGTCGATGTCCTCAAAGGTGTAGGTTCCTTCGTTTGTTTCGACGCTCAGGGTAATGTCATCAATGTTTTTGTCCCCATCAGGCAGGGTAACCGTCAGGGTGCCATTATAATCAGAGATACCCTCTTCAAAGGTGAGGACGTAGACCCAGTTACCATCAATATTGAGGTACTGAACGGTAACGCCATCGACGCTGCTGAACGTGGCGCCTTCAGGGATATTCCCCAGAATGACCGTTTGTAATGTTTGCGAGTTGTCCGTGCTGTCTAACGTGATGTCCAGACTCAGCGTGATCTCCCAGCTTGCGGTGGTATCACCTGGATATTCAGAAAGTCCGTCACCGTAGATGATACCTTCGAGGTGGTTAATCCCAGCGCCCAGCATGACGTTGCCCGCAGCATCATAAAGTGTGACGCCAGACAGGTTGTTCGTTTTTCCTTCCTCAACCTGGCCACCCCGTGCCTCAAGGGTGTAATCTTTGCCTTCTCCGGTGAGGAAGATGTAATCTTTAAGGCCGTGACCGGAGGTATCTTTGTTGCCCTGAACACCTTTCAGGGCTTCCAGATGATCGCCCTTCATGTAACCTGAATCGGAATTAATAACGAAAATATCGCTGTAGTTCTCTCCGCTGTTACCGGCCTTAACGTTGCCATTGTCGTAGTACATAATCTGCGCGGCAGGGTTAGCATTGTCGCCAACGCACTTAGGTACAGTATCTCCTGGTGATAGCCATACCCGGACGTTTTCGCCGATCGCGACAATATTGCCGTCAACGACGTCAAAGCCGAGTCCGCTAGGGTCTGACGCGCCGCCATTAATATGGAATACCTTACTTTCACCGGGTTCCCCCGAATGTGATGTTGAATCAGCAAGGCTAACCTTAACCGTTAAGTCGGCACGCAGCGGATCGTTGTCGGAGTCGCTGTCTGCGTCAGAGTCGCTGTCTGCGTCAGAGTCGCTGTCTGCGTCAGAGTCGCTGTCTGCGTCAGAGTCGCTATCGGAATCAGAGTCGCTGTCCGAGTCGGAGTCGCTGTCAGAATCGGAGTCACTGTCGGAATCGGAGTCGCTGTCGGAATCGGAGTCGGAATCGCTGTCCGAGTCGGAGTCGCTGTCGGAATCNGAGTCGCTGTCAGAATCCGAGTCACTGTCGGAATCGGAGTCGCTGTCAGAGTCAGAGTCAGAGTCAGAGTCAGAGTCGCTGTCGGAATCGGAGTCGCTGTCCGAGTCGGAGTCGCTGTCTGAATCGGAGTCGCTGTCAGAATCGGAGTCGCTGTCGGAATCGGAGTCGCTGTCCGAGTCGGAGTCGCTATCGGAATCCGAATCGCTGTCCGAGTCGGAGTCACTGTCGGAATCAGAGTCGCTGTCCGAGTCGGAGTCGCTATCGGAATCCGAATCGCTGTCGGAATCGGAGTCACTGTCNGAGTCGGAGTCGCTGTCAGAATCCGAGTCGGAGTCACTGTCGGAATCGGAGTCGCTGTCGGAGTCGCTGTCAGAATCGGAGTCGCTGTCGGAATCGGAGTCGCTGTCGGAATCGGAGTCGCTGTCGGAATCGGAGTCACTGTCAGAATCCGAGTCGCTGTCGGAATCGGAGTCACTGTCGGAGTCCGAATCGCTGTCAGAATCGGAGTCGCTGTCAGAATCTGAGTCACTGTCGGCATCCGAGTCACTATCGGAATCCGAGTCGCCGTCAGAGTCGGAATCGGAGTCACTGTCAGAATCCGAGTCGCTGTCAGCATCTGCATCGGTATCATCACCGGTTACAGTACGGTCAGCAGGATTGAGGATCGTAATCTCTTCTTCAATATCCGTATCGGGAAAATCCAGGCCTTCCGTAGGGTAGCCAGCGGTAGGGTCGACCACTTCACCGGTCAGATCCAGTATCACATGCGTGTGTGAACCGCCGACGCCAGGAGCGCCACCGCTTTCAATGATGGTTTGCGGGCCAGCTGCGGTGGCTTCAAGTATTTGTGTCGGGTCCTGACCATCGGCAATAGCCTGTTGTATTGCTGCGACGTCAGTAGGAGTGGTTTCAGGAGTCGTAGTAGGGGAGATGCTTGCGCTGTCCCAGAGGCTATCGCGCCCAAGATCGAGATTTTTGCCATTTGCCAGGCTTACCGTGACTGCGCCATCGGCACCTGTTTCAATTTGTTCGCCGGCAAAAATTTTATCCCCTTCCACCAGTAAGCGTCTGCTTCCGTCAGGTGAAATAGCGAAGGCCTGTCCTATAATCGCTTTTATTATTCCGGTTACATCAGCCATATCTTACTCCTCTTAATCTTACGTGAACGGTTCCATTTGTTCATGGCTCATAGAGTTGTGGTGTATTACGTTGCTCCATGACAGCACCTGCGACACAAAACACTACAGCTAATACTTTTGTGCGTGTGCTGATAGTATTCCAGCCCCTCATGGAGATGAGGTCTGGTAAATAAAAGTTGGCTATAGTGGTAAGGTAATATGCAAAAAAAACGCTTTCTTTGATTTTAATGTCGTTTTAGTAAGAATTTTCTGTAAAGAAATTAGGAAGTGATTATTTTCCATGGGTGAGTAAGTTGATGTGGAAATTGTTTTTGATGATTATATTTGTAACTCATTGATAATAAATAGGGTGTTGTAATGCTTGTTTCCTGGG
>NZ_JANEWH010000073.1:0-24271 GCF_028069715.1 Kluyvera sp. Awk 3
ATTATATTCTTGCGAAACGATTTATCAATCCGCTACACACCCCGTCAATCTTATAAATATCGATTAAAACAGTTATCGACAGGCTGGCCGGGTTCAACATCAGCGGGCTGTCAATCGCCTGTGATCCGGTCTTTTCCAGCGAAACGATGAGTCTCATCTAAACTTATCACTGGGCACACCGTTCAACTGACAGGTGTGTAAACAGCGTGGAATGAATATCGCCAAAATCAATTTATTGACCACAATAACTTTTGCAAGGCTACTCAAGCTCCCCGTCCCATCTGCGAACGATTAACAAGGACCTGTCATGAAAAAAGTGGCCATCGTCGGCGTCGGCCCTACCGGTATATATACTTTCCACGCCCTGGTTGAGCGGGGAGAGCCGCTGTCCGTCTTGCTCTACGAGCAGGCTGAGCACGCAGGCGTTGGTATGCCCTATAGCGGCGAAAATAACACGGAATCAATGCTGGCAAACATCGCCAGCATTGAGATCCCGCCCATTTACATCACCTATCTGACATGGTTACAAAACCAAAGTGATGAATACCTCGCGCAATTTAATATCGAACGTATGACGCTGCATGAGCGCCAGTTTTTACCACGCGTGATCCTTGGCGACTATTATCGCGATCGCCTTTTTGCCATCGCCGACAAAGCGCAATCTTCAGGCTTCGACATTACCCTTAACGAATCAAGTCAAGTCACCGACCTGAGGGCAAATCCACACGGGGTTTCTCTGTGGATCAACCACGCGGAACGTCCGGTCGACGTTGATTTTGCCGTCATAGCCACGGGCCATCAGTGGCCTGAGGATGATGACTCTCCTCGCGATTTTTTCCCCAGCCCATGGTCCGGCCTGATGGAAGCCAAAATTGACGCCTGCCGCGTGGGGATTCTGGGCACCTCATTAAGCGCGATTGATGCTGCGGTAGCTGTCGTCAGCCAGCATGGTTTCTTCACCACCGATAGGGACAATGTGCCGCAGTTTATACGTAACCCCGGCAGCCAAAACCTGAAAATCACCCTAATGTCGCGCACCGGGGTACTACCGGAAGCCGATTTTTACTGCCCTCTTCCCTATGAACCCCTTAATATTGCCACCGAAGAGGCGATTGAGCATGTCATAGCATCGGGCGCTGATGGGCTATTAGATCGCATCTTTCAGCTCATTGTGAAGCAGTTACAGGACTCCGCACCAAACTGGAGTCAGCAGATTGGCCTGGAAAATCTCACCGCCGATACCTTTTCCACCGCCTACTTTGCCGACAGAATACGCCATGACCCTTTTGACTGGGCAAAGCTCAATCTGCTGGAAGTCGAACGTAACAAGCAACAGCAGCACACCGTGGCGTGGCGCTACACCCTGCTACGTCTGCATGAGCTCATCGAAGAGCTTGTGCCTCATCTGGACGAGCGTGACAGGGAACGCTTCAAGCGTGGGCTGGCGCGCGTGTTTATCGATAACTATGCAGCAATTCCGTCTGAGTCGATTCGTCGTCTGCTGGCCCTGCACGACGCCGGGCTAATCGCAATACTGTCGCTGGGCGCGGATTATGAACGACAGAACGAAGGCGACACGACGGTTATTTACCACAATAATCAACGCAGCGAATTTGATGTCTTCATCGATGCAAGAGGACAAAAACCGTTAAAGAGCAAAGATATTCCCTTCCCGACACTACGCACTCAACTGCTGGCCTGCGGTGATGATATTCCGGATATCGGTGACGATTACACACTGCTGGCGCCGGATAACGCCCGTGGGCGGATAGCTTTTGGCGGCCTGCCGTGGTTAATGCACGATCGTCCTTTTATTCAGGGACTGGTGGCCAGCGCCGAGATTGGCTCAGCAATGAGCAACGCGTTAATTCAACACGCGGTGAAACGAAGAAAAAAACGGTGGTTTAGCGACGAAAGAGACTAACGCTCTTTTTAGAGAGAGGCGAGTGAGCTCGCCTCTGCGTTATGTCGTCAGAGAGTCACTACTGCCAGGCTGATTTGCTGCCCAGCGCAAATTTCCCCGCGCCCAGAAAAGCAATCGCCAGCCCCGCGACAAAGAAATAGACCAGGCTCTCAATCGCCCATGCCCCGGTTTTATCCAGCGCGGTGGTTTTATCGAGCCCCACCATCAACCAGGCAACGACCATGGTAAAGGCCAACACTAATGCCGCCGGGCGCGTCAACACGCCAAGAATGAGCAGGATGGGGGCGACCACTTCGCCTACCAACACGCCATAGGCGATAAAGCCCGGCAGACCTTTCGCCACCAGCATGGCGCTAATACCGTCAACACCGTCAAACAGCTTATGCAGCCCATGAAACAGCATCAGCCCACCCACCACCAGGCGCAGCAACAGCTTGCCAAAATCATCACACGATAGTGTGCGGTTTAGCGAATTTAATATGGTTGTCATCATTTATATTTTTCCTGTTTTATCCCTGTTGAACACTACGTTACTGCTTCTCATTTACAAAATATACCCACTGAAAATAAGGGTATTTTCCCAGCGAAACGACAGGATTCATCTAAACTTGTAACCGGTATCACACTTCAGGAGATGGAAAACCAATGAAACAAACCGTAGCCAACTATATTGCCAAAACGCTCGAACAGGCTGGCGTGAAAAGAATCTGGGGCGTCACGGGCGATTCGCTCAACGGCCTGAGCGATAGCCTTAACCGCATGGGCACCATTGCCTGGATGCCGACGCGACACGAAGAGGTTGCCGCCTTCGCGGCAGGCGCCGAAGCACAGCTGACCGGCGAGCTCGCAGTGTGCGCCGGGTCGTGTGGGCCGGGAAACCTGCACCTCATCAACGGCCTTTTTGACTGTCACCGTAATCACGTGCCCGTCCTCGCCATTGCGGCGCATATTCCGTCGAGTGAAATCGGTAGCGGCTACTTTCAGGAGACGCATCCGCAGGAGCTGTTCCGTGAATGCAGCCACTACTGTGAACTGGTCTCCACCCCTGAGCAGATCCCGCAAGTGCTGGCCATTGCGATGCGTAAAGCGGTGCTTAACCGCGGCGTATCGGTGGTGGTATTGCCGGGCGACGTGGCGCTGAAGGCCGCGCCGGAAAGCGCCAGCAGCCACTGGTATCCGGCCCCGCACCCAATAGTGACGCCGCCGCAAAGCGAACTGGAAAAGCTGGCCGACACGCTGAAATCCTCACGCAACATCACCCTGCTGTGCGGCAGCGGCTGCGCCGGGGCGCATGACGAGCTGACCGCATTTGCTGAAAAGCTTAAGTCCCCCATCGTCCACGCACTGCGCGGTAAAGAGCACGTCGAGTACGACAACCCGTACGATGTCGGCATGACCGGGCTCATTGGCTTCTCCTCCGGTTTTCACGCCATGATGAACGCCGATACGCTGATTCTGCTGGGCACCCAGTTCCCGTATCGCCCGTTCTACCCCAGCGAAAGCACCATCATTCAGATAGATATCAACCCCGCCAGTATTGGCGCGCACAGTAAAGTTGATATGGCGCTGGTTGGTGATGTCAAAGCCACCTTGTCCGCGCTGCTGCCGCTACTGGAAGAGAAAAGCGATCGCCGTTTTCTCGACAAAGCGCTGGAACACTATCGCGACGCGCGTAAGGGGCTGGACGATCTGGCCAAACCCAGCGACAAAGTCATTCACCCACAGTATCTGGCGCAGCAGATTAGCCGCTTTGCTGACGATGACGCCATCTTCACCTGCGACGTCGGCACGCCAACGGTGTGGGCCGCCCGCTACCTACAGATGAACGGTAAGCGCCGCCTGCTCGGTTCCTTCAACCACGGCTCAATGGCCAACGCCATGCCGCAGGCGCTGGGCGCGCAGGCGACAGAACCAGGACGTCAGGTTGTCGCGATGTGCGGCGATGGCGGCTTTAGCATGCTGATGGGCGATTTCCTGTCGGTGGTGCAGATGAAGCTGCCGGTCAAAATCGTGGTCTTTAATAACAGCGTGTTGGGCTTTGTGGCGATGGAGATGAAGGCCGGAGGTTACCTGACCGATGGCACCGAACTGCACGACACCAACTTCGCGCGTATTGCCGAGGCCTGCGGGATCACCGGCATTCGCGTCGAGAAAGCCGCTGACGTCGATGACGCCTTACAACGCGCCTTCAGTATCGACGGCCCGGTACTGGTCGACGTGGTCGTGGCCAAGGAGGAGCTGGCGATTCCGCCACAGGTTAAACTCGAACAGGCCAAAGGTTTCAGCCTGTATATGCTGCGCGCCATCATCAGCGGTCGTGGCGATGAAGTGATCGAACTGGCGAAAACCAACTGGCTCAGGTAAAAATGGTGGCATTCTTCCGAGTTTAAAAAGGAAATGCCGTGATTGATTTACGCAGTGATACCGTAACCCGCCCGACGCGCGCCATGCTCGAAACGATGATGGCCGCGCCGGTCGGTGATGACGTCTATGGTGACGATCCTACCGTTAACGCCCTTCAGCAGTACGCTGCCGAACTGGCGGGCAAAGAGGCAGCCCTGTTCCTGCCTACCGGCACCCAGGCCAACCTGGTGGCGCTGCTGAGCCACTGCGAACGCGGCGAGGAGTACATCGTCGGCCAGGGGGCACATAATTATCTGTATGAAGCGGGCGGCGCGGCGGTGCTGGGCAGCATTCAGCCGCAGCCGATTGACGCTGCCAGCGACGGTACGCTGCCGCTGGATAAAGTGGCGGCAAAAATTAAAGCCGACGATATCCACTTCGCGCGCACCAAACTTCTGAGCATTGAAAATACCCACAACGGCAAGGTACTGCCGCGCGAGTATCTTAAATCGGCTTGGGAATTTACCCGCGAACGCGGCCTGGCGCTGCATGTCGACGGGGCGCGTATCTTCAACGCGCTGGTTAGCTACGGCTGTGAGCTAAAAGATATCGCCCAATACTGCGACTCGTTCACCATCTGCCTGTCCAAAGGGCTGGGCACGCCGGTCGGCTCGCTGCTGGTCGGGAATCATGACTACATCAAACGCGCCAACCGCTGGCGGAAGATGACCGGCGGCGGTATGCGCCAGGCCGGTATTCTGGCGGCGGCAGGGCTGTATGCGCTGCAAAACAACGTCGCCCGTCTGCAGGACGATCACGACAATGCCGCCTGGCTTGCCGCTGCGCTGCGTGAGATTGGCGCCGACGTCATGCGTCACGACACCAATATGTTATTCGTCCGCGTGGGGGAAGAAAATGCTGCCGCGCTGGGGGAGTTTATGCAGGCGCGCGGCGTGCTGATCAACGCCTCGCCCATCGTGCGGCTGGTCACGCATCTGGACGTCAATCGTGAGCAACTCACGGAAGTGGTTGCCCACTGGAAAGCCTTTTTAGCGCGATAAGGAGTTCGGCGTGTCACAGACTATTTTGGTTTTTGGGGCCAGTGGCTATATTGGCCAGCATCTGGTCACTGAATTAAGCCTGCGCGGCTATACCGTCCGGGCGGTGGCACGTCGTATCGAACGACTCCAGAAGCTACAGCTTGCCGGGGTGACTTGCTATTCCGTTGACCTGGAAAAAAACGGCGATATTGCCCGGCTGTTGAACGGCGTGGATACCGTTTACTACCTCGTTCACGGCATGGGTGAAAGTCAGGATTTTATCCGCCATGAACGTCGGGTGGCGGAAAACGTCCGCGACGCGCTGCGGATTACCCCCGTTAAGCAGGTGATTTTTCTCAGCTCGCTACAAGCGCCAGAACACCAGCAGTCGCCGCACCTGCGCGCCCGGCAGCTTACCGGCAATATTCTGCGCGACGCGGGCGTGCCGGTCAGCGAGCTGCGCGCCGGAATTATCGTTGGCGCGGGCTCCGCCGCCTTCGAAGTGATGCGCGATATGGTCTACAACCTGCCGGTGCTGACGCCGCCGCGCTGGGTCCGGTCGCGCACCACGCCGATTGCGCTGGAGAATTTGCTGGTTTACCTGGTCGAACTGCTCAACCACCCGTCTGCAGAACACCGCGTGTTTGAGGCCGCCGGGCCGGAAGAGCTGACCTATCAACAGCAGTTCGAACATTTTATGGCGGTCAGCGGTCGTCATCGGCCGCTGATTCCCATCCCCTTCCCCACAAGCTGGATCTCGGTCTGGTTTCTGAACGTGATCACCTCCGTACCGCCGACAATCGCCAAAGCGCTGATCCAGGGATTAAAACACGATCTGCTGGCCGACGATCGCGCGCTGCGAACGCTGATCCCGCAAACCTTAATCCCCTTCGATGAAGCGGTACGCCGCACGCTGGAGGAAGAGAAAAAACTGGCCAACTCCAGCGACTGGGGCTACGACGCGCAGGCCTTCGCCCGCTGGCGTCCGGAGTACGGCTTCTTTGCCAAGCAGGCAGGCTTCACCGTCAGCACTCAGGCAAGCCTGTCGGCGCTGTGGGAAGTGGTTAACCGTCTCGGCGGCAAAGAGGGCTATTTCTTTGGCAATGCGCTGTGGAAAACCCGCGCGGCGATGGATCTGCTGGTCGGGCACCGGCTCGCCAAAGGCCGCCCCGCGCACCCACTGCTCCAGCCCGGCGACATGGTCGACAGCTGGAAGGTGATTATCGTTGAACCCGAAAAAGCGCTGACGCTGCTGTTTGGCATGAAAGCGCCGGGGCTGGGGCGTCTTAGCTTTACGCTGGTCGATAAAGGCACCCATCGCGAACTTGACGTGCGCGCCTGGTGGCATCCTCACGGTATGCCAGGATTAATCTACTGGCTGTTGATGATTCCAGCACATCTGTTCATCTTTCGCGGAATGGCGCGTCGCATTGCCCGCCTGGCAGAAGAAGTCACAGGAAAAAGTGCGCAATAACCCTTTTTCGTCTTAGTTTCCCATTGCATACAAGTGAAATAAACGGAAGAATGCGCACGAAACTCTTTTTTAACACTGTGGATGATTATGAAGGTACTGGTCACCGGCGCCACGAGCGGATTAGGCAGAAACGCAGTTGAGTATCTGCGCCGCAAGGGCATTAGCGTCAGAGCGAGCGGTCGCAATGAAGCGATGGGCAAACTGCTGGAAAAAATGGGCGCCGAATTCGTCCATGCCGACCTGACCGAACTGGTCTCCTCTCAGGCCAAAGTGATGCTGGCCGGCGTTGACACCCTGTGGCACTGCTCCAGCTTTACTTCACCGTGGGGCACCCAGGCCGCCTTCGACCTTGCCAACGTCCGTGCCACCCGCCGCCTCGGCGAATGGGCCGTCGCCTGGGGGGTGCGCAACTTTATCCATATTTCTTCGCCGTCACTCTACTTTGACTATCACCACCATCGGGATATCAAAGAAGATTTCCGCCCGCACCGTTTTGCCAACGAGTTCGCCCGCAGTAAAGCCGCCAGCGAAGAGGTGATCCAGCTGCTGGCGCAGGCCAACCCGAACACGCGCTTTACTATTCTGCGCCCACAGAGCGTGTTTGGCCCGCACGATAAGGTGTTTATCCCGCGCCTCGCGCAGATGATGCACCATTACGGCAGCGTGCTGCTGCCGCGCGGCGGCCACGCGATGGTTGACATGACCTACTACGAAAACGCCGCCCACGCTATGTGGCTCGCCAGCCAACCGCGCTGTGACGGCCTGCCTTCCGGCCGCGCTTACAACATCACCAACGGCGAGCCGCGCACGCTGCGAAGCATCGTTGAGCGGCTAATCGACGAGCTGGACATTGCTTGCCGCATTCGTTCCGTGCCTTATCCGATGCTGGATATGATTGCGCGCAGCATGGAACGCTTTGGCGATAAAAAAGCCAAAGAGCCGTCGCTGACCCACTACGGCGTGTCGAAGCTGAACTTCGACTTTACGCTGGATATCAGCCGCGCCCGCGAAGAGCTGGGCTACGAGCCGATTGTGTCGCTGGACGACGGCATCGTGCGTACCGCCGCCTGGCTGGAAGATCACGGCAAGCTGCATCGCTAGGGCTTAGCCCTGGCCATATTTCTCCAGCAGCGCCTCGGCAATCGCCAGACTCTCCATATCCGCGACGCCGTCATAGCGCGCCGGGCGGAAGTGCATCTGGAAGGCCGCAATCACCCGCATCTGCTGGAGCCGCGTCATATTCGGTTTGACCTCATAGCCATAGCGCGCCAGCAAATCCAGCAGGGTATACGAGGCAATCGGCGCATTCGGCGAGCGACCGTTCAGATAGAAGGCCACGCGGCTGGCATCCGGCCACGCGCCGATACCCTGCTGCGCCAGCGATTGCCATGGGAATAACGGACCGGGATCGTCCTTACGCTGCGGCGCGATATCCGAATGCGCGACCACGTTTTGCGGTTCGATGTTGTAGCGTTTGATAATGTCCTTCGCCAACGGCACCAGCGCCTGGATTTGCGCCGGTTCAAACGGCGTGAAGAACTTCGTCCCCTCCGACTTCTGCCAGCCACGGTTTTCCAGCTCAATACCGATAGAGGTATCGTTAATACGGGTTGCCCCGCGCCAGAAACTCGCGCCTGCATGCCAGGCCAGCTCGGACTCCGGCACCAGCTGCCAGATTCGCGGCTTGCCGCGTACCAGCGGCGGCACGGCGGGAATGAGATAATGGACGCTGACATCCTTGCCGGTCAGGGCCGTGAGCGAGACGTCAAAATCGTCCGCCGTGTAGTGGATGACCAGCATTTTAATGCGCGGATATGCCGCCGGGGCCGAACGGCTGGTATCGAGTACATAGTCAGGTTTCTCGATAACCGCTTTTTTCTCTTCTTTACTCGCACACCCCGCCAGCAGCACCGCCAGCATCACGATCGTCAGAAAACGTTTCATCTGCGCGTTTTGACCGCCGTACCGCTCACGCTGACCATCAGCATACTGCTGTCTTTACCCACGGTTTCATAATCAATATCAATGCCCACAACCGCATCGGCACCCAGCGCCGCGGCCTGCTCGCCCAACTCTTTAAAAGCAATTTCGCGCGCTTTGCGCAGCTCTTTTTCGTATGCCCCCGAGCGACCGCCGACGATGTCGCGGATACCGGCGAAGAAATCGCGGAAAATGTTGGCGCCTAAAATCGCCTCTCCGGTGACCACGCCGCAGTATTCGACGATCGTTTGCCCTTCAAGGGTGGGGGTAGTTGAAAATTGCATGGACAGCTCCTTCTTTAACGTTCAATGCCTTAGCTCTCAGCGCTAAACGCATTATCGGACCGATACGCTATGCTTGAAAAGGGATTACTTCATTATCGTATACGTAAATCGCGCCCGCTGCATGGCGGCGGTTGATACGCTCTCGACGGCGTAGAAGCGACTAATGTTGAGACAGCTAACAAGGAATCACTATGCGTTACACCAACCTTGCACTTATTCTTCCCGCCGCGCTGCTGCTGAGCGCTTGCACCACCGTCACTCCCGCTTATAAAGACACCGGCACGCGCGTGGGACAGTGCGTTGAAGGCGGCCCGGATACCGTGGCACAAAAATTTTACGACGACCAGATCCAGCGCCGGACCAGCGATATTAACGCCCTGCGCCCTTACCTCAGCGACGGCCTGGCCAAACTGCTGAACGAGAGCAGCCAGGATGCCAGCAAACGTTCGCTGATGCAGTCCGGCCTGTTCTCCAGCAGCGCCACGGCGCCTGATTCGGCAAGCGTGGCTAGCGCCTCGACTATCCCGAATACCGATGCCCGCAATATTCCGCTGCGCGTCGATTTAAAACAGGGAACCCAGAGCTGGAAAGATGAAGTGCTGATGATTCGGGAAGGTCAGTGCTGGGCGGTGGACGATGTGCGCTACCTTGGCAACAACAGCCATGCGCCAGCCGGTACGTTGCGTCAATCTCTCGAGAAACGTTAATAAAGTGTAAACAAATCCTGCTAAATCGCTTATCCCGGCAAAATGTCTGGCATTCCTCCAGGAATGCCGACATTTATACCCCTCGCCCACCCCGACCGTTATTTTGTGCTAACTTTAAAAGAAAAGTTGGTTTATATTTAAGTTTTAACGCACAAATATTGCATAACTATTCTGTCAAAGGTACTATTTGCGGCCTCAATTGCTGATAATTCCTCTATGGCTGATGCCTTCAGCGGGGAAATAGAAGAGCGGCAGCAGAGTAAGCACCTGGCGTTTCCAGGGCGAGAACAACTCTTTCGTGACGGGTATCAATGAGCATTAAATTAGACGGCATTAACTGCTTTTATGGCGCGCATCAGGCGCTGTTCGACATCACGCTACAGTGCCCGGAGGGCGAAACGCTGGTACTGCTTGGCCCTAGCGGCGCGGGCAAAAGCTCACTGTTGCGCGTGCTGAATCTGCTGGAGATGCCGAAATCCGGTACCCTGGCGATTGCGGGTAACCATTTCGATTTTGCTAAAACCCCGTCAGACAAGGCGATTCGCGAACTGCGTCAAAACGTAGGGATGGTCTTCCAGCAGTACAACCTGTGGCCGCACCTGACGGTGGTACAGAACCTGATTGAAGCGCCGTGCCGCGTGCTCGGCTTAAGCAAAGACGGCGCGATGGCCCGCGCCGAAAAACTGCTTGAGCGTTTACGCCTCAAGCCGTTCAGCGACCGTTACCCCCTGCACCTCTCCGGCGGCCAGCAGCAGCGCGTGGCGATTGCCCGTGCGCTGATGATGGAGCCGCAGGTGCTGCTGTTTGATGAACCGACCGCGGCGCTCGACCCGGAAATTACCGCCCAGATCGTCAGCATCATTCATGAACTGGCGGAAACCAACATTACCCAGGTGATCGTCACCCACGAAGTGGAAGTGGCGCGTAAAACGGCCAGCCGCGTGGTGTACATGGAAAACGGTTATATCGTCGAACAAGGCGATGCAAGCTGCTTTAACAGCCCACAGACTGATGCATTTAGAAGTTATCTTTCTCACTGAGATTCAGGACAATGACGATGAAAAAAGTACTGATTGCCGCGCTGCTTGCTAGCGTTAGCCTCTCCGCTGGTGCTGCTCAAACCATCCGTTTCGCCACCGAAGCTTCTTATCCTCCGTTTGAGTCGATGGACGCCAACAACCAGATCGTCGGCTTCGACGTGGATCTGGCGAATGCGCTGTGTAAAGAGATCGACGCAACCTGTACCTTCAGCAACCAGTCTTTCGATAGCCTGATCCCAAGCCTGAAGTTCCGCCGCATCGACGCGGTCATGGCCGGTATGGATATCACGCCGGAACGTGAAAAGCAGGTGCTGTTCACCACCCCGTATTACGACAATTCCGCGCTGTTCGTGGGCGTGAAAGGTAAATTTACCGGCGTCGACCAGCTGAAAGGCAAAAAAGTGGGCGTGCAGAACGGCACCACCCACCAGAAATTCATCATGGATAAACATCCGGAAATCACCACCGTTCCTTACGACAGCTACCAGAACGCTAAACTGGATCTGCAAAACGGTCGTATTGATGCCGTCTTCGGCGACACTGCGGTGGTCACCGAATGGCTGAAAGCGAACGATAAGCTGGCGGCCGTTGGCGACAAAGTCACCGATAAAGGCTACTTCGGTACCGGTCTGGGCATTGCCGTGCGTCAGGGCAACACCGAGCTGCAGCAGAAATTCAACGCTGCGCTGGAAAAAGTGAAGAAAGATGGCACTTACCAAACCATCTACGCGAAATGGTTCCAGAAGTAAGACTTGATGAACGAAATGTTTCCTTTAGCGAGCGCCGCCGGCATGACCGTCGGCCTTGCCATTTGTGCACTGATTATCGGGCTCGCGCTGGCGATGTTCTTTGCGGTATGGGAGTCGGTAAAATGGCGCCCGATCGCATGGATCGGCTCCGCGCTGGTCACGGTGCTACGCGGCCTGCCGGAAATTCTGGTGGTGCTGTTTATCTACTTCGGCTCTTCACAGCTGCTGCTGACGCTGTCCGATGGGTTTAGCATCAACCTCGGTTTCGTACAGATTCCGGTGCAGATGCAGATTGAAAACTTTGACGTCAGCCCGTTCCTGTGCGGCGTGATTGCCCTCTCCCTGCTCTACGCCGCCTACGCCTCGCAAACCCTGCGCGGCGCGCTGAAAGCGGTGCCGGTAGGCCAGTGGGAGTCCGGCCAGGCGCTGGGGCTGTCAAAAAGCGCCATCTTCTTCCGCCTGGTGATGCCACAGATGTGGCGTCACGCGTTGCCGGGGCTGGGTAACCAGTGGCTGGTGCTGCTGAAGGATACCGCACTGGTCTCGCTGATTAGCGTGAACGACCTGATGCTGCAAACCAAAAGCATTGCCACCCGTACCCAGGAGCCGTTTACCTGGTACATCGTGGCGGCAGCCATTTACCTGGTGATTACCCTGCTCAGCCAGTACATTCTCAAACGCATTGACCTGCGTACCACTCGCTTTGAACGGAGACCAGGCTGATGCTCGAGTATTTACCGGAACTGATGAAAGGGCTGCACACCAGCCTGACGCTAACCGTCGCCTCTATCGTGGTGGCGCTGGTGCTGGCGTTGATTTTCACCATCATTCTGACGCTGAAGACGCCGGTGCTGGTGTGGGTGGTTCGCGGCTACATTACGCTGTTTACCGGCACGCCGCTGCTGGTACAGATCTTCCTGATCTACTACGGCCCCGGCCAGTTCCCGACGCTGCAGAACTACCCGGTGCTGTGGCATTTGCTCTCGGAACCGTGGCTGTGTGCGCTGATTGCCCTGTCGCTGAACAGCGCCGCCTATACCACGCAGCTGTTCTTCGGGGCGATTCGCGCCATCCCGGAAGGCCAATGGCAGTCGTGTAACGCGCTGGGAATGAGTAAGAAAGATACGCTGGCGATTCTGCTGCCTTACGCCTTTAAACGCGCGCTCTCCTCCTACTCCAACGAAGTGGTGCTGGTGTTCAAGAGTACCTCTCTGGCCTACACCATTACGCTGATGGAAGTGATGGGCCACGGGCAGCTGCTTTATGGCCGCACCTACGATGTGATGGTATTTGGTGCCGCCGGGCTGGTCTACCTCGTCGTCAACGGCCTGCTGACGCTGTTGATGCGCCTGATTGAGCGTAAAGCGCTGGCCTTCGAGCGTCGCAACTGATTTTTGCATAATCATTAAAACAGAAAACGGATAAGCCTCTGGCCTATCCGTTTTTTTTTACCAACAGCAAATATTTAATCAAATATATTGCATATAAATTCACATAATGGCATTGTAACTCCATGCCACACGCAGGGCAGCATTCTATAAGCGAGACAGACAGGAGCTCATCCATGAAAAAATTAGTATTGGCCGCCTTACTGGCCACCGTAACCTTCGGCGCTCAGGCCGCAGAAAAAATCAGCTTCGGCGTTTCCGCGACCTACCCGCCGTTTGAATCCATGGATGCCAACAACCAGATTGTCGGCTTCGATATCGATCTCGCCAACGCGCTGTGTAAGCAGATGCAGGCCGAATGTACTTTCACTAACCATGCGTTCGACAGCCTGATTCCGGCGCTGAAGTTCAAGAAATATGACGCGGTGATTTCCGGTATGGACATCACGCCGGAACGTAGCAAGCAGGTGGCCTTTACCGACGCCTACTACGCTAACTCCGCGCTGGTCATTGCTAAAAAAGGTGAGTTCAAAAGCTTTGACGATCTGAAAGGCAAGCGCATCGGTATGGAAAACGGTACCACCCACCAGAAATACCTGATGGACAAGCATCCGGAAGTCAAAACCGTGGCCTACGACAGCTACCAGAATGCGATTATCGACCTGAAAAATGGCCGTATCGACGGCGTGTTTGGCGACACCGCGGTGGTCAACGAGTGGCTGAAAACCAACCCACAGCTGGGTACCGCGACCGAGAAAGTAACCGACCCACAGTACTTCGGCATTGGTCTCGGCATTGCGGTACGTCCGGATAACAAAGCGCTGCTGGAAAAACTGAACGGCGCGTTGAAAGCGATTAAAGCCGACGGTACCTACCAGAAAATTAACGATAAGTGGTTTGCTGAGTAAGCCATCTTTATCCCGGTAAGCGCCCTGCTTACCGGGTTCATTACTCTACAGCGGCACGAAAAAGCGAAAACAGGCGCCCGCCGCCGCGTCAACCAGACGAATACTGCCGCCATGCAGCTCCAGCATCCTGCGAACGATCAGCAATCCCAAGCCTCCGCGGTTTTCACGCGCACTCTGCGGGCTTAACGCGGAAGGACGCTGGAAGAGCTGTTCCCGCAAAGCCGCCTCGACGCCCGGCCCGCTGTCCGCCACCTCGACCTGCAGGCGTTCATTTTCCTGCCACACCCGCAGCATCACCGTGCCACCCGGCGGCGTATGACGCACGGCGTTATCCAGCAGATTCGTGACGACTCGTTCAATCATCGAAACGTCGGCATTCAGTAACGGCAGCGCGCGCGGGATCTCAACCTTCAGCGTAAGTCGACGCGTCTCAATCGCCAGATCGAATTTTTGCGCCACATCCTGCAGCAGCTCACCAATGGCAAAAGGTTCCCGCTGCGGCTTGATGCCGCCGTGCTCCAGTTTTGCCAGCTCAAACAGCTGCTGTGACAGATGGCGTACCTTTTGCCCCTGGCGCAGCGCAATCGCCAGATACTGACGATTATCCTCAGGCGTCAGGGTATCGGCCTTCAGCGAAAGCGTCTCCAGATACCCCAACAGCGAAGTCAGCGGCGTGCGCAGGTCGTGGGAGATATTGGCGATAAACTCGCGGCGCTGCCGATCGCTGTCAGAAAGCTGGTCCCACTGACCGGCAATTTTGCGCGCCAGCTCGATAAAGGTGTTGCGCAGAATCGCCACCTCGTTCGAGGAATCCCCCTCCAGCGGTTGCTGAGCGAGTTGCCGGATAGCGCTGATACTGTCCCGGTCCAGCCCCTCAACATCTGCGGTAAGCTGGCGTACCGGGCGGGTAACCCAGTACCAGATCATCAACCCCGCCAGCAGGCCAAACAGCGCTACCAGCAGCAGCGACCAGACCACGGTGCTCCACAGCGTTTTCTGCCAGGCGCTCTCCGCCAGCGCGTTGAAATTTTCCCCTTCGAGGACGATATAAAGATAGCCGCGCAGATTGCCGTTTTGCATCACCGGCGCTGCGCTGAAGACCTTGCGTTTATTCAGATTGCGCGGGTCGTCGCCGTACACCGGCCAGGCAGCGCCGCTCAGGAAGGTTTTTACCGGTTCAATGTCGAGCTGCTGGCGCTTGATGTGTCCGGGCGGCGCCGCGTCTGCGATAATCGTGCCTTCGGGCGACAGAAGATAGAGCTCGACGCTGGGATTGAAGGTCATCAGCCGATCGAACAGCATTTTCAGGGTCTGACCATTCACCTCGCCGCGCGCTTCCAGCAGCGGCTCGCGGTTGACAATCTGCTGCGCCAGCCCGGAGGAGAGACGCTGCACCATCGCATTACCGTACTGGTTGCTGTTATACAGCTGTATGCTGCAAGCGGCGATCGCACACAGCAGCAGGATGGCGGTGAAGACCAGCGTCAGACGCTGGCTCAGGCTCAGCCGTCGATTCATGGCACAGACTCCGGTTTGTCAGTGGCGAACTTATAGCCTTTTCCCCAGACGGTGAGGATGATCTCCGGCTCGGCCGGATCCTTCTCTATTTTGATCCGCAGGCGATTGATATGGGTGTTGACGGTGTGTTCATAGCCTTCATGCTGATAGCCCCAGACGTTTTCCAACAGCGACAGGCGCGAGAAGACCTCGCCAGGATGGCGCGCAAACCAGTACAACAGGTCGAATTCTCGCGGCGTAAGCTCGATTGACTCCCCATGCAGTCGTACCTCGCGAGAGAGCGGATCGATAGTCAGACCATGGCTGGCAATCGCCCCGCTTTCCAGACGGATGCTTTGCCCCATCGCCTCCTGACGACGAAACAGCGCTTTGACACGGGCAACCAGCTCCAGCACTGAAAACGGTTTCGGCAGGTAGTCGTCAGCCCCCGTCTCCAGCCCCAGCACGCGGTGCGTTTCGCTGGTGCGGGCGCTGATAATAATCACCGGCAAATAGCGCGTCATCTGCCGAATACGGCGACAGATCTCCAGCCCGTCAACGCCGGGCAGCATTAAGTCAAGAATCACTGCGTCCCATACGCTCTGCTCAAGCTGAAGCAGCGCGCGTGCGCCGTCGGCCTCATGCACAATCTGATAGCCCTCATCCTGCAAATTCAGGCGCAACAGGGTTGCAATATCCTGGTCATCTTCCACCAGTAAGATTTTTTTTGCGTTATTCATGACGCTCCACCTACGCTTTTTTTCAAGCTTAACTCAGGCGAGCGTCACGAGTTATCACATTTTCTTTAAACTTCCGGGAGTGAAGGCTTAACGCTTAACCAGCAGCGTCAGCACCTCATAGTGCGCGGTATGCGGGAACATATCGAACAGCTGTACTTTTTCGATCCGGTATCCCGGCAGGTGGGTAATGTCTTTTGCCATCGTCTGCGCGTTGCAGCTGGAGTAAATAATATACTGCGGCGCCATCTCGCTGAGATAGTCGCATAACGCTTTACCAATGCCCCGGCGCGGCGGGTTGACCAGCACCAGTTGCGGAATATCCGCCTGGGCGGTGGCAAATTGCGTGGAGTCCAGCGCCTGGAAATGCAGCTTGTCCAACCCCAACTCTGCCGCCGACTGCTTCGCACAGGCAATGGCTTCCGGGGCAATCTCAATGCCGGTCAGGGTCATCTCCGGCATCGCGCAGTGCAGGCCAAAGCCGCCCACGCCGCAGAACAGGTCCCACATGTGATTCACCGGCAGCGCCCGTACCCAGTCACGCGCGGTAGCGTATAACGCGCTGGCCACCGTTGGGTTGGTCTGGAAAAAGCTTTGCGGGCGGATCCACAGCGGCACGCCGTTAAAACGCTCCGCCAGCGCCTGCTGTTCGGTAAAGAAAATCTCCTGCTCGCCTTCCATAATCGCCATATGCACCGGCTGGATATTCGCGGTGATCACCTTCAACTGCGGCAGTTGCGCCTGTAGCCACGGCAGCGCGGCGCGCAGCTGTTCCAGCTTGGTTTCTGACCGCAGTACGAAGCGCAGCATCATCCCACCGTCGAGCTGGCTTTCCGTCAACAGTAAATACTTCAGTTCACCGCGCTTGCGCGCCACGTTGTACGGCGTTAGGCCCGCCCGGGCAATAAACGGCTTAAGCGCGGCGAACACCGGCGCGAACGACGGCGGATAAAGAGGACAATCGGTTAAATCTTCCGGCGTGCCGTCTCGATGCAGCATGCCGAGCAGCGGGCGCTCTACGCTGCCGCTGACCACCATTTTGGCTTTATTGCGAAAAGCCTGCTCCGGCCCGCAGACGGGTGCGCACCAGTCGCCGACGGTAGAACCCGCCAGCAGCGTCTGGAGATCGGCCATTTTAGCGGCAAGCTGTTCGGCGATGGGCCGCTCAATCCACTGGCAGGAACGACAGCGGTCGGCATCATAAAGTGCGCACTGCATAGAAAAACCTTGAGACGAATGGGGCGTGGATTGTATCACCGTTATTGTAAGCGGAAAAATCGCCGGGAGGCGGCGGGGACGAAAAGCAGGCATAAAACCAGCAGATCCGGCATTTTTTGCATCACCAGCGAGCGGAAGATCTCGCGCTTCGATTCACCGGCAATGCTGAACAGCTCCGGGTAGCCGTAACCCAGCGAGGCCGCCCACAGGTAGCTGGCGGCAATCACCTGCGTTAGCAGATAGACCCAGCGCGCCCAGTTGCGCCCTTTGACCAGCGAAAAGGCGCAGGCAATCTCGATAAACACCAGCACCAGACTGGAGAGAAACACCAGCGTCAGCGACCAGGTCTGGACGCTGCGATGAATAAATTCGCCTATCCCACTTAGCCCCAACAGGTTGAACACCATCAACAGGTCGAGACAGCGGATTAAAATAATGGCGAGCGCGGCCACCTGCACTAAAGCAGGAACATTCAGACGGGCGTGCGACCGACGGCTTCGAGTAAACAGTTCCAATGTATCGCCTTCCATGAAAACGATGCCGCGAAAGTTCGCGGCATCGACTGCATATCCGTATCGATTTTAAGTGGATTATCCGCGTCTTGCACGCTGGATATCACGCACCCGTTGTTTTTCCGCGCGCGCCATCAAATACCAGGCGATAAATCCGACAATTCCGACCACGCCAAGGATCAGCGACGCCAAAGCGTTAATCTCCGGATTCACCCCCATACGCACGCTGGAGAAGACCAGCATTGGCAAGGTCGTCGCTCCCGGGCCGGAGACGAAGCTGGCAATCACCAGATCGTCCAACGACAACGTAAAGGCCAGCAGCCAGCCGGAAACGACAGCCGGCATAATCATCGGCAGCGTAATCACGAAAAACACCTTCAGCGGCGTGGCGCCAAGATCCATCGCCGCCTCCTCAATGGAGCGATCCAGCTCGCGCAGTCGCGAGGAGATCACCACCGCCACGTAGGCGGTACAGAAGGTCACGTGCGCCAGCCAGATGGTCAGCATGCCACGATCCGCCGGCCAGCCTATGGCGTGCGCCAGGGCGACGAACAGCAGCAGCAGCGACAATCCGGTAATGACGTCCGGCATTACCAGCGGTGCGGTGATCATAAAGGCAAAACCATTGGCACCGCGGAAACGGCCAAAGCGAACCATCACCATCGCGGCAATGGTGCCAAGCACCGCCGCCGCCGTGGCGGCCGCTGCGGCAATGGTCAGGCTCAGCCCCACCGCGCTCATCATCGCATCGTCACGGAACAGCTCGCCGTACCAGCGCGTCGACCAGCCAGCCCACACGGTGACCAGCTTCGAGCTGTTAAACGAGTAGATCACCAGCATCAGCATCGGCGCGTACAGGAAGGTGAAGCCAAGCACCAGAATCAGGATCCGCCACGGTGAGCGGACGACCGGTAGATTGTTCATCCGTGGTCCCCCATCTGTTTTTGCTGATATTTATGGAACCACATGATCGGCACGATCAACAGCAGCAGCATGACGATCGCCACCGCCGAGGCCACCGGCCAGTCGCGGTTGTTGAAGAACTCCTGCCACAACACGCGGCCAATCATAATGCTGTCCGGGCCGCCGAGCAGTTCCGGGATCACAAACTCCCCTACCGCCGGAATAAACACCAGCATCGAACCGGCGATAATCCCCCCCTTGGTGAGCGGCACAATCACGCTGAAGAAGGTTTTCAGCGGGCGAGCGCCAAGATCCAGCGAGGCCTCAACCAACGAATAGTCAATGCGGGTCAGCGCGGTGTAAATAGGCAACACCATAAACGGCAGATAGGCGTAGACAATGCCGATGTAGACCGCGAGATTGGTGTGCAGAATAGTCAGAGGCTGATCGATTACCCCCAGCCACATCAGGAAATTATTCAACACGCCGTTGTTTTTCAGGATCCCCATCCACGCGTACACGCGGATCAGGAACGAGGTCCACGACGGCAGAATCACCAGCAGCAGCAGAATGTTTCGCGTTGACGGCTTGCTGTGCGCTACCGCCCACGCCAGCGGGTAACCAAGCAGCAGGCAGCAGATCGTCGAGATGGCGGCAACCTGTAACGACTGGAGATACGCTTCAAAATAGAGCGGATCGTCGGTCAATTGCAGGAAATTGCCAAAGTTCAGCGCGATCGTCAGCTGACCGTCGGCCCACTCCATCAGATCGGTATACGGCGGGATCGCCCGCGCCATTTCCGCCAGACTGATTTTAAATACAATCAGGAACGGCAGCAGGAACAGCAGGATCAGCCACACATACGGCAGCGCAATCACCAGCTTGCGCCCGTGCTTCATGTTGACCCGCGCCAGCCACAGGGCGAAGCCGCCCGGTTTGCGCGGGCGGGCCGGTGGTTCGTACGTACTCATAGCCCCCTCCTTAAACCGTCAACACCACGCAGCTGTCGGCTTCCCAGCACAGACGGACCTCATCGCCCCAGGTCGGCAACCCTTTCTGGTAACGGTGAGCATTCTGCAGCTGTGCGCTGATCATCTGGCCGCTTTTGAGGCGGACGTGATAAATGGAGAGATCGCCGAGATAGGCAATATGTTCAACTTCCCCCACGGCGAAGTTGTAACCATCCGCTGGCGGATCTTCACAGAGCATGATTTTTTCCGGGCGCAACGCCACGTACACCGGCACGTTATCGACCACCGAGGCATCCGCATCCACCTTCAACGGATGAACCAGCCCCGGAGACTCAATCACCAGCCCGTCTTCGTCGCGCGCTTTCAGTAGCCCTTCGAAAACGTTGACCGAGCCGATAAACTCGGCGCTGTAGCGGGTGGTCGGGTGTTCGTAAATTTCTTCCGGTTCGCCAATCTGTACGAACTTACCGCGGTTCATAATGGCAATGCGGCCCGCCATGGTCATGGCCTCTTCCTGGTCGTGGGTCACCATCACGCAGGTCGCGCCAACACGTTCAAGAATATCAACCACTTCCAGCTGCATCCGGTCACGCAGCTTTTTATCTAATGCGCCCATCGGTTCATCGAGCAGCAACAGTTTCGGACGTTTGGCGAGGCTTCGCGCCAGCGCTACACGCTGACGCTGGCCACCGGAAAGCTGGTGCGGCTTACGCTTCGCGAACTCCTGCATGTGCACCAGCGCCAACATCTCGGCGACGCGGGCGCTAATTTCCGCCTTCGGTAGCTTGTCCTGCTTAAGACCAAAGGCGATGTTTTGCTCGACGGTCATGTGCGGAAACAGCGCGTAGGACTGGAACATCATGTTAATCGGACGCAGATACGGCGGAACCTGCGCCAGATCGACGCCGTCCAGCACGATTTGCCCGGCGGTTGGCTGTTCAAAGCCCGCCAGCATGCGCAGCAGCGTCGATTTCCCACAGCCGGAAGCGCCCAGCAGCGCAAAAATTTCGCCTTTATAAATAGTGAGATTAACGTCATCCACGGCGTGCTGGCCGTCGAAGGATTTAGTCAGATTACGGATTTCCAGCAGCGGGGTGAGCGCTTTGCGGGTTTTCGCCTGTGGGCGGGGAATAGCGTCGTTCAATCTGGTGCTCTCCGGCAAAAAACGAATATCGATATGACCCGGTTGTCATATCAACCTCTGGACACCCGCCATGTGGTGGGTGTCCAGATTGGGGCAGTTGCACTACCCCGGTGCATAACGGCATTATTTCCCGCTTTTCACTTTGGTCCATGCGCGCGTTCTGACGCGGTCGATTTTGGGATCCTGGACTTTCAGCGTAAACAGCTTGGCGAAGACATCAGCCGGCGGGTAAATCGCCGGATTGTCGCGAATCTCCGCGCTCACCAGCGGCGTAGAAGCCTTGTTGCCATTGGCGTAGAACACATGGTCGCTAATATGCGCAATCACGTCCGGACGCATCAGGTAATCGAGGAACTGATAGGCTTCGTCTTTGTTTTTCGCATCGGCAGGCATTGCGAAGACGTCAAAGAATGCCAGCGCCCCCTCTTTCGGAATGAAGTAGGAGACGTTCACGCCGTTCTTCGCTTCTTTCGCACGGTTCGCCGCCTGCCACACGTCGCCTGCCCAGCCGATGGCCACGCAGATATCGCCGTTAGCCAGATCGTTAATGTACTGAGAAGAGTGGAAGTAGCGAATATTCGGGCGCAGCTTCAGCAGCAGGTCGGTGGCCGGGCCGGTGTAATCATCCGCCTTGCTGCTGTTCGGATCTTTGCCCAGATAGTTCAGCACGGTGGCAAAAATCTCTTCCGGCGCATCGAGGAAGGAGACGCCGCAGCTCTTCAGCTTCTCGAGGTTCTCTGGCTTCATCACCAGATCCCAACTGTTCAGCGGCGCGTCTTTGCCCAGTACGGCTTTGACCTTATCGACGTTATAGCCAATACCGGTGGTCGCCCACAGGTAAGGCATAGCGTATTTATTCTCCGGGTCGTGCTTAGCGACCAGCTTCAGGACCTCCGGATCGAGATTTTTCCAGTTTGGCAGCTTGCTCTTATCGAGCGGCTGGAACACCCCCGCAGTGAGCTGGCGTTCCAGGAAGCTTGCCGACGGGACCACCAGGTCAAAACCGGTGCTTCCTGCCATCAGCTTCCCTTCCAGCACTTCGTTAGAGTCGAATACGTCGTACACGACTTTAATCCCGGTCTCTTTCTCAAAGTTCGCCACGGTATCCGGCGCGATATAGTCGGACCAGTTATAGACATGCAGCGTTTTTTGTTCTGCAGCGAGCACGCTTGCCGAGGCAGCCATCAGCGCACCCGTCACCAGACCTGTTAACCATTTTTTATTTAAGGCGGCCATATCTCTTATCCTTCTCGTCGCCCGTTAACAAACGGACTAAATATACGCAATTTAGAGTATGCAGAAATCATGCATATTTTTTCGTACTGCATGAAAGAGAAGAGACCGGGCTCCCCTGCAGTCATTGCTCGCGCTATCGATGCAAAATTCTCGCCAACAATGAGAATTGCCAGCAATAATTAGGGGGTGCAGCGATATGTCGCAAGAATAACTGTAGCCCGAGCCGGAGGCTATAGGTCAGCGTAAAAAACGCCTTTTATCAATTTTTTATGCAAGATCACTCTATCTGATAAGCCAAAAGCGCCAATCAGGTAGTGAAAGAATCTTTAAAATAAGGTTAAAAGCAGAATAAAAGCGTGTAATACGCAGCCACCATGGCAGTGACTGCGCTATTTAGCGGGGAGGATTAGTGAAGAAAATGGTATTGAACATCTTCCGGCGGCTGTTCTTCTTCTTCCGGCTTATACAGCAGCTGCTGGGCGGACGCCTCGAGGATGACCATCGAGACCTGCTCTTCGCTTTGCTGCACGAAGGCCGCAAACTGTTCGAAGCTGACCCCAACCGCAGCGGATAAAGACTGGCAAACGACCAGCTTTGGCAGATTATCATCCTGCATATCGAGAAACGCTTTCACCGTCAGCGAGCTGGCGTTAATCGCAGACAGGTCGGCCCCCACCGCCAGCAGCGCAGACGGCTTGACCTCGGCCAGCGCCGAAAAGAGCACGACGTTATCAATGAGGTCAATTTTGGCATCGAAGACGCCATCAAAATTTTGCATATGCGGCAGGTGCAGCGCCTGACAGGTGTCGCACTCAAAAAAGCTCATGCCTATTTCGTCGAGCCACTGACGTAACGTATCCAGACTCGGGACGACGAGAGAATCCATATTGCCTATGACCTCATGCGGTAAAGTAACATTTCATAAAACACAAACGGCCGGGACAAAGCCCGGCCTGAGAACCAGATTGACTTATAGCTTACGCAAAAAAAGCATCACATACCATGTATGTGGCTCTATTTTTGGAAATCACTAAAGAACGCCCAAGAGCATGTGCTTTCTTCAGTTAAATCAGAGCATTAATACTCTATTGTGCATGAAATTCGGTAAAGTTCATATGTGCAACGATGTCCCATTCATGCCCCATAATAGGCACTTTTGCCCCATCCCTGCCCCATAAATCAACCGCGGCTGTCCATAACCTCTATACTTTCTGTCTGTTTTGAATTTGGAGGTTTCTATGTGCGGACGCTTTGCCCAGGCTCAAACCCGTGAAGATTATCTCGCCTATCTTGCAAGTGAAGGAGATCATGATATCGCCTATGACCCAGAACCCATCGGACGATACAACGTCGCGCCGGGAACAAAAGTCCTACTTTTAAGCGAGCGAGACGAGCAACTACACCTCGACCCGGTTTTTTGGGGTTACGCTCCTGGGTGGTGGGAGAAACCGCCATTGATTAACGCACGCGTCGAAACGGCGTCCACCAGCAGAATGTTTAAGCCCCTCTGGCAGCACGGCAGAGCAATATGTTTTGCAGACGGTTGGTTTGAGTGGAAGAAGGAAGGCGATAAAAAACAGCCCTACTTCATTCATCGTGCCGACGGCCAGCCGATTTTTATGGCAGCGATCGGCAGTACTCCGTTTGAACGCGGCGAGGATACAGAGGGGTTTCTAATTGTGACTTCCGCTGCTGATAAGGGTCTTATTGATATTCATGACCGACGCCCAGTTGTTCTGTCACCAGAAGCTGCACGTGAGTGGATGCGACAGGATGTTGGCGGGAAGCAAGCGGAAGAGATAGTTGCAGACGGTGCCGTGCCGGCAAGCAAATTTACCTGGCATGCAGTGTCACGCGCAGTGGGAAATGTAAAAAACCAAGGGCCAAAGCTGCTAGAAGCTATTTAATTATGCTCTTTGCCATTTAATAATTTGTTTCAGTTAACAAAGAAATGAACGTTTAACAACTACTGAAATTGTTTATGAAAAATGCAGCTGTTCAACTTTGTTTGTAATCCACTATTGTCATAGAATTTCTACCAATAGTAGCTTGTTTGAATTTTGTACCTTCCGGCATGTTTTTAATAATTATTTTTTTAACTTCCTCATCCATCCTGAAACCAAAAATGATTGAGTTTACAAAATCCACATCATAATTAACTTTTTCAAATGCCTTTCCTGGTTGGATAACCGCTAATTTATTACTCGCCATATATC
>NZ_JANEWH010000074.1:0-24217 GCF_028069715.1 Kluyvera sp. Awk 3
CGCCTGACACATAATTTCGTAGAGGATGGAGGGGATTTTTGGACACAAAAAAAGCGCCCTGAGGCGCTTTTTTCTGCCTGGCAACTTACTTGCTGCCTGGGATGCTGAAACGCTTGTTGAAGCGGTCAACACGGCCACCGGTAGCAACATCACGCTGCTTGCCAGTATAGAACGGGTGGCATTTACCGCACACGTCCAGGTTCAGGTCGTGACCGACGGTAGAGCGGATCTGCATGACGTTACCGCAAGAACAGGTTGCAGTAATTTCTTCGTATTTCGGGTGAATATCTTTTTTCATGGGAAAACCTCGGTTAAGGCCGCGTCGCTCTTCCAGCCCTAACGCCAGACACCACGCGATGTTGATAGTATGTTTCCTGATGCCAAAATGCACCAAAGGCGGCGAATCATACAGAATTTGACCAGCAGATGCAAACTGATCCGCACCCCTACAATGTGTATACTGTCTCGCCAGATTTCAAGTCAGGAAGAAAACATGCCCGTTGCTCACGTTGCCCTGCCTGTTCCACTGCCCCGCACGTTCGACTACCTGCTGCCTGACAACCTCAGCGCCAAAGCGGGCTGCCGCGTGCGCGTGCCGTTTGGTAAACAAGAGCGCGTGGGGATTGTGGTGTCGGTCAACGAAAGCAGCGAACTGCCGCGCGATGAGCTCAAAGCGGTGATCGACGTGCTGGACGACGAATCGGTTTTCTCAACCTCGGTGTGGCGTCTGCTGCTGTGGGCCGCGGAGTACTACCATCATCCGATTGGCGACGTTCTGTTCCACGCGCTGCCCATCATGCTACGCCAGGGAAAACCTGCCAGCGCCGCGCCGCAGTGGTTCTGGTTTGCCACCGAGCAGGGACAAGCGGTGGATATTAATAGCCTGAAGCGCTCCCCAAAACAGCAACAGGCGCTGGCGGCCCTGCGTCAGGGAAAAATCTGGCGTCACCAGGTGGCAGAGCTGGAATTTAATGAAAGCGCGATGCAGGCGCTGCGCACCAAAGGGCTGTGTGAGCTGGGCAGCCTGGCGCCGGAAATTATCGACTGGCGCTCCGCTTATTCCGTCCCCGGCGAACGCCTACGTTTGAATACCGAGCAGGCCACCGCGGTTGGCGCTATTCACAGCGCCTCCGACGAATTCTCCGCGTGGCTGCTGGAAGGCGTCACCGGCTCGGGTAAAACAGAGGTGTATCTCAGCGTACTGGAAAACGTGCTGGCCAAAGGCAAGCAGGCGCTGGTCATGGTGCCGGAAATCGGCCTGACGCCGCAGACCATCGCCCGCTTTCGCGAGCGGTTTAACGCCCCGGTGGAAGTCCTGCACTCGGCGCTCAACGACAGCGAGCGGCTGGCCGCCTGGCTGAAGGCGAAAAGCGGCGAGGCGGCGATTGTCATCGGCACCCGTTCCTCTCTCTTTACGCCATTCAAAAATCTCGGCGTGATCGTCATTGATGAGGAGCACGATAGCTCATACAAGCAGCAGGAAGGCTGGCGCTATCATGCCCGTGACCTCGCCGTATGGCGCGCTCACAGCGAGCAAATTCCCATTATCCTCGGCTCGGCAACGCCGGCGCTGGAGACCTTGCTTAACGTCCGCCAGCATAAATACCGTCTACTGCGCTTAACTCGCCGCGCGGGCAACGCGCGCCCAGCGACTCAGCACGTACTCGACCTCAAAGGCCAGCAGTTGCAGGCCGGACTCTCCCCCGCCCTGATCAACCGCATGCGCCAACATTTGCAGGCCGATAATCAGGTGATTTTGTTCCTCAACCGCCGTGGTTTTGCGCCAACGTTACTGTGCCATGATTGCGGCTGGATTGCCGAATGCCCGCGCTGCGACAGCTACTACACGCTACACCAGTCACAGCACCATTTGCGTTGCCACCATTGCGACAGCCAGCGTCCTATCCCGCGCCAGTGCCCATCCTGCGGCTCAACGCACCTGGTTCCGGTCGGGCTGGGTACCGAGCAACTGGAACAGGTACTGGCGCCGATGTTCCCCGGCGTCCCGTTGTCGCGTATAGACCGCGACACCACCAGCCGTAAAGGGGCGCTTGAGCAACATCTTGCTGAAGTGCACCGCGGCGGCGCGCGTATTTTGATTGGCACTCAGATGCTGGCAAAGGGGCACCATTTCCCTGACGTCACGCTGGTTGCGCTACTGGACGTCGATGGCGCGCTGTTCTCCGCCGATTTCCGGTCGGCGGAACGCTTCGCCCAGCTGTATACCCAGGTCTCTGGCCGCGCCGGACGCGCGGGCAAACAGGGCGAAGTGGTGCTGCAAACTCACCACCCTGACCACCCGCTACTGCAAACGCTGCTCTATAAAGGCTACAACGCCTTCGCCGAACAGGCGCTGGCCGAACGCCAGACGATGCAGCTGCCGCCATACACCAGCCATGTCCTGATTCGCGCGGAAGATCATAACAACCAGCAGGCGCCAGTGTTCCTGCAGCAGTTACGTAACCTGATACAGGCCAGCCCGCTGGCGGACGATAAGCTGTGGGTGCTCGGCCCGGTTCCTGCGCTGGCCCCCAAACGTGGCGGCCGCTATCGCTGGCAGATTCTCCTGCAACACCCCTCACGCGTGCGTTTGCAACACATCGTCACCGGCACGCTGGCGCTCATCAACACCCTCCCGGAATCCCGCAAAGTGAAGTGGGTTCTCGACGTTGACCCGATAGAAGGTTAATTCAGAGTTGCGAGCGGGATCGTGAAATCAAACAATCATCACACTTTTGATGAAAATTCTGTAACAGATCTCCCTAACTATCTGATAAAAGTGTGTCAGATGTCAGGCCACAAAGGACGTGCCTGCGCCAGTCAGTGAGGAGAGAATCAGGTGAAGGCTAAAAAACCGGTTGTTGCCGCAACCATGAAAGACGTTGCCCTCCAGGCTAACGTCTCTACGGCAACCGTATCCCGTGCATTGATGAACCCTGAGAAGGTGTCGCAGGCAACGCGTAATCGCGTGGAGCAGGCGGCGCTGGAGGTCGGGTATCTTCCGCAAATGCAGGGCCGTAATATGAAGCGCAATGAGTCGCGCACCATCCTGGTGATTGTTCCGGATATCTGCGATCCCTTCTTTAGCGAAGTGATCCGCGGGATCGAGGTGACAGCGGCGGCGCAAGGTTATCTGGTGCTGATTGGCGACTGCGCGCATCAGAATCAGCAGGAAAAAACCTTCATCGATTTAATCATCACCAAACAGATTGACGGCATGCTACTGCTCGGCTCCCGTCTACCGTTCGACGCCAGCATTGAAGAACAGCGCAACCTGCCACCAATGGTGATGGCGAACGAATTCGCGCCGGAGCTGGGCCTGCCAACGGTCCACATCGACAACCTCACTGCCGCCTTCGACGCCGTTAACTATCTTCACGAGCTGGGCCATCAGCGTATCGGCTGTATCGCCGGGCCGGAAGAGATGCCGCTGTGCCACTACCGCCTGCAGGGATACGTTCAGGCGCTGCGCCGCAGCGGGATTACCGTTGACCCTCACTACATTGCCCGCGGCAACTTCACCTACGAAGCGGGCGCCAGCGCGCTGGAACAGCTACTGGCGCTGCCGAAGCCGCCAACCGCCGTATTCTGTCACAGCGATATTATGGCGCTGGGCGCGCTCTCCTGGGCCAAACGCCAGGGTCTGAAAGTGCCGGAGGATCTGTCCATTATCGGCTTCGATAACATTTCGCTGGCCGAATTCTGCGACCCACCGTTAACCACCGTCTCTCAACCGCGTTTTGATATTGGCCGTGAAGCCATGCTGCTGCTGCTAAACCAGCTAAGCGGGCAGTTTGTTGATAGTGGTTCCCGTCTACTCGACTGCGAACTGATCGTTCGCGGCAGTACAAGCAAAATTTGATGTAAAGCCGGGCGCTTTAAGACTTGCTTGTCTGGTCAAAGCCCCGTCGCTTAAGTAACATGTCGGGCTAACTAACGGAAAAAGACAGCGAAACGATAGTGGCACAACGAGACTATGTACGCCGCGGCCAGCAGGCACCTTCGCGGCGCAAGAACAGCGCTTCACGGAATACACGGAAAAAGCAGAGTAACTTTCCGGCAGTCTCTCCTGCCATGGTGGCAATTGCTGCTGCGGTAGTGGTCGCTTTTATCGGCGGTTTGTACTTCATCACGCATCATAAAAAAGAAGACGCCGAATCCCTGCAAAGCCGCCAGATAACCGGTAACGGCCTGCCGCCGAAGCCGGAAGAACGCTGGCGCTACATCAAAGAGCTGGAAAGCCGCCAGCCGGGCGTGCGTGCGCCAACGGAACCGTCCGCGGGCGGGGAAGTCATCAATCCGAATCAGCTGACCGACGAACAACGCCAGCTGCTGGCACAAATGCAGGCGGATATGCGCCAGCAGCCCACGCAGCTGACCGAAGTGCCGTGGAACGAGCAGACGCCAGCACAGCGCCAGCAAACGCTGCAACGCCAGCGTCTTGCCCAGCAAGCGCAGCAGCAGTCACAGCAGCAGCAGTGGACGCAAACGCAGCCGGTGCAGGCGCCGCAAACCCGTACCACGCAGCCGGCACAGCAGCCACGTCAAACGCAGACTCAGCAGCAGCCGAAAGCCGTTGCGTCGAACTCGCCGTATCAGGATCTGCTGCAAACACCGGCCCACACGGCTTCACAGCCAAAAACCCAGGCCGCTGCACCGGTAACGCATGAAACGACGCCGCCGAAGGCGAGCGAGAAAAAAGATGAACGCCGCTGGATGGTCCAGTGTGGTTCCTTCAAAGGTGCCGAACAGGCGGAAACGGTCCGCGCTCAGCTGGCGTTTGAAGGCTTCGACTCGAAGATCACCACCAACAACGGCTGGAACCGCGTGGTCATCGGCCCGGTGAAAGGTAAGGATAACGCCGACAGCACCATCGCCCGTCTGAAGATGGCGGGTCACGGAAACTGCATCAGGCTAGCTTCAGGGGGTTGAAACCCCCAAAAACTCCCCCATCTATACTTACATTCTGCCCCGTACGCGGTACGGGGCTACTCTATCCGTATTGGTAAAGGGGTCTGCTCGTGACAACAATAGTAAGTGTTCGCCGTAACGGCAACGTCGTCATTGCCGGGGATGGTCAGGCCACGCTGGGCAATACCGTCATGAAAGGCAACGTGAAAAAAGTTCGCCGTCTGTACAACGACAAAGTGATCGCCGGTTTTGCGGGCGGTACTGCGGACGCCTTCACGCTGTTCGAACTGTTTGAACGTAAACTGGAAATGCACCAGGGCCACCTGGTGAAAGCCGCCGTCGAACTGGCGAAAGACTGGCGTACCGACCGCATGCTGCGCAAACTCGAAGCGCTGCTGGCCGTGGCTGATGAAACCGCCTCGCTGATCATCACCGGTAACGGCGACGTCATTCAGCCAGAAAACGACCTGATTGCCATCGGCTCTGGCGGCCCATACGCCCAGGCCGCGGCCCGTGCGCTGTTGGAAAATACCGACATGAACGCGCGTGATATCGCGGTGAAAGCGTTGGATATTGCAGGTGATATCTGCATCTATACCAACCACAACCACACCATTGAAGAATTACCGTCTAAGGCGTAAGGATCTCCCATGTCTGAAATGACCCCACGCGAAATTGTCAGCGAACTGGACAAACACATTATCGGCCAGGACGCAGCGAAGCGTTCCGTCGCGATTGCCTTACGTAACCGCTGGCGTCGTATGCAGCTCGACGAAGAGCTGCGTCACGAAGTCACGCCGAAAAACATTCTGATGATCGGCCCAACCGGCGTCGGTAAAACCGAAATCGCCCGTCGTCTGGCCAAACTCGCCAACGCGCCGTTCATCAAAGTTGAAGCCACCAAGTTCACCGAAGTGGGCTATGTGGGTAAAGAAGTTGACTCCATCATCCGCGATCTGACCGATTCGGCGATCAAGATGGTGCGCGTACAGTCGATTGAGAAAAACCGCTACCGCGCGGAAGAGATGGCCGAAGAACGTATTCTCGACGTGCTGATCCCGCCGGCCAAAAACAACTGGGGCCAGGCTGAACAGCAATCTGAACCGTCCGCGGCGCGCCAGGCGTTCCGCAAGAAGCTGCGCGAAGGCCAGCTGGACGACAAAGAGATTGAAATCGATCTCGCCGCGGCACCGATGGGCGTAGAAATCATGGCGCCTCCGGGCATGGAAGAGATGACCAGCCAGCTGCAGTCCATGTTCCAGAACCTGGGCGGCCAGAAGCAGAAACCGCGTAAGCTGAAAATCAAAGATGCGATGAAGCTGTTGATTGAAGAAGAAGCGGCGAAACTGGTCAACCCGGAAGAGCTGAAACAGGACGCGATCGACGCGGTTGAGCAGCACGGCATCGTGTTTATCGACGAGATCGACAAAATCTGTAAGCGCGGCGGTAACTCCTCCGGCCCGGACGTGTCCCGTGAAGGCGTTCAGCGCGATCTGCTGCCGCTGGTTGAAGGCTGCACCGTCTCCACCAAGCACGGGATGGTGAAAACCGACCACATTCTGTTTATCGCTTCCGGCGCGTTCCAGGTGGCTAGCCCGTCAGACCTGATTCCGGAGCTGCAGGGTCGTCTGCCAATCCGCGTTGAGCTGAAAGCCCTGACCACTCAGGACTTCGAGCGCATTCTGACCGAGCCAAACGCCTCTGTCACCGTGCAGTACAAAGCACTGATGGCCACCGAAGGCGTGAACATTGAGTTCACCGAGTCGGGTATCAAGCGTATTGCCGAAGCGGCATGGCAGGTTAACGAAACCACCGAAAACATCGGTGCGCGTCGTCTGCATACCGTTCTTGAGCGCCTGATGGAAGATATCTCCTACGACGCCAGCGATCTCAATGGCCAGAGCATCACAATTGATGCGGAATACGTGAGTAAACATCTGGATGCATTAGTCGCAGATGAAGATCTGAGCCGTTTTATCCTATAATCGCGTTCACTGCATGTTCATCTTTAATTGATGGGGCTGAAAGGCCCCATTTTTATTGGCTGATTACTAATGACAAATACACCTGTAAGCCGCACTCAGGCCTGGCTGGAAAGTCTGCGCCCCAAAACGCTACCTCTGGCCTGCGCGGCGATTATCGTCGGCACCACCCTCGCCTGGTGGCAGGGCCACTTTGACGCGGGCGTCGCCGTGCTGTCGCTGATTACCGCCAGCCTGCTGCAAATTCTCTCTAACCTTGCTAACGACTACGGCGACGCGGTGAAAGGCAGCGACAAGCCGGACCGCATCGGGCCGCTGCGCGGGATGCAAAAAGGGGTGATTACTCAGCAGCAGATGAAGCGCGCGCTGATTATCACCGTCGGGCTGATTTGCGTCTCCGGTTTGGCCCTGCTGTTCACCGCATCCCAGACGACCGGTGATTTTATCGGTTTCCTGGTGCTGGGGCTGTTGGCGATTATCGCCGCCATCACCTATACCGTCGGCACGCGCCCGTATGGCTATATTGGCCTCGGCGATATTTCCGTGCTCATCTTCTTCGGCTGGTTGAGCGTTATCGGTAGCTGGTACTTACAGACGCACAGCCTGAGCAGCGCGATTATTCTGCCAGCCACCGCCTGCGGCCTGCTGGCCACCGCGGTGCTGAATATCAACAATCTGCGCGATATCGACAGCGACCGCGACAACGGTAAAAACACGCTGGCAGTGCGTTTGGGGCCCGTCAACGCCCGTCGCTATCACGTTTGCCTGCTGATGGGCACATTGGTGTGCCTGGCGCTGTTCAACCTGATTTCCCTGCATAGCCCGTGGGGCTGGCTGTTTATCCTCAGCGCTCCGCTGCTGGTGAAACAGGCTCGCTACGTGATGCGTGAACGCTCGCCGCAGGCAATGCCGCCCATGCTGGAACGGACGGTCAAAGGGGCGCTGTTGACTAACCTACTGTTCGTCATTGGAATTGTGCTCAGCAAGACGTTCGCTTAACTGACAAATATCAATTAACAATTGATGATTTTGCCAACAATGCGTAGAGCGCGATATACTAAAATCACTCGCAGCAACTGAGCGTTAATCCTATGAAATACGATACTTCCGAGCTTTGCGACATCTACCAGGAAGATGTCAACGTAGTAGAACCCCTGTTCTCTAACTTTGGCGGGCGGCTGTCGTTCGGTGGGCAAATCATCACCGTGAAATGTTTCGAGGATAACGGGTTGCTGTACGATCTGCTCGAACAGAACGGTCGTGGCCGCATTCTGCTGGTCGACGGCGGCGGTTCTGTCCGCCGCGCGCTCATTGATGCCGATCTCGCCCGCCTGGCCGCTCAGAACGAGTGGGAAGGCATTGTGGTGTACGGCGCGGTGCGTCAGGTCGATGATTTAGAAGAACTGGATATCGGCATCCAGGCCATCGCGGCGATTCCGGTCGGCGCGGCGGGCGAAGGCATCGGCGAAAGCGACGTACGCGTTAATTTCGGTGGTGTCACCTTCTTCTCCGGCGACCATCTGTATGCCGATAACACCGGCATCATCCTGTCGGAAGATGCGCTGGATATTGAATAAGCGCCCTGAACCTGTAAAAAAGCCTTCTCATCGAGAAGGCTTTTTTTTCGCTCAAATCTGCCCGTTTCCGGGCAAACGTGAATCAGTACAGCTGCTTAGCGCATTCCAGCCAGTCACCTTTGAACGGACGCTTCATGTTTTCGATCGCGTCGATGATGTCATGGTGAACCAGTTTTTCGTTCTGAATACCGACGCAACGGCCACCGAAGCCCTGCTGCAGCAGTTCAATGGCATACGCGCCCATACGGGATGCCAGGATACGGTCATAAGGCACCGGGGAGCCGCCACGCTGGATGTGACCCAGAACGGTCGCACGGGTTTCACGGCCCGTTTCTGCTTCGATAAAGTGCGCCAGTTCGTCAACATCGCACATGTGTTCGGTAATCGCGACGATCGCGTGTTTCTTACCTTTTGCGATGCCCGCTTTGATTTCCGCAACCAGGTCGTCACGTTTGAATTCGATTTCCGGCACCACGATAAACTCGCAGCCGCCTGCAATAGCTGCCGCCAGCGTCAGGTCACCGCAGTAGCGGCCCATCACTTCAACAACGGAGATACGCTGGTGAGAAGAAGAGGTGTCACGCAGACGGTCAATCGCTTCTACCACGGTGCTCAGCGCGGTGAAGAAGCCAATGGTGTAGTCAGTGCCTTTGATATCGTTGTCGATGGTGCCCGGCAGACCGATGCACGGGAAGCCCATTTCGGTCAGACGCATAGCACCCATGTAGGAACCGTCGCCGCCGATAACCACCAGCGCATCAATGCCGCGTTTTTTCAGGTTTTCGATAGCCACGTTGCGAACGTTTTCGTCGCGGAATTCCGGGAAGCGCGCGGAGCCCAGGAAGGTACCGCCACGGTTGATCATGTCGGACACGCTGTAACGGTCAAGCGGGACCATGCGGTCTTCATACAGGCCCAGATAACCGTCGTAAATGCCCATCACTTCCAGGCCTTCCGTCAACGCCGCGCGCACCACGCCGCGAATCGCGGCGTTCATGCCTGGCGCATCACCGCCACTTGTCAACACACCGATTTTCTTAATCATGACTACCTCTGAACTTAGGAATGCTAAAAATTAATTCTTCTGCCCGAAGCGCTCCCACTGTTGGGGGAGAGAACGACTCTATGTAGAGATAGTATATCAAGCGCTTCTTGCTGAATTGATTCAGGTCAGGCTAAGCGGCGGTTATTTATACAAATAATGCCGATTTAGCTCACACTTTGTACAACCACTGCGAAAGTTCAAATGCCGCTATTGCCTTGCGGGACAACAGAGCATGGATCCTGGTGAATAATCACGTCGGAACCGGGAAAGCGATGCAAAATCGCCTGCTCCACCTGGTCGGCAACGTGATGCGCCTGAACCAGCGGCAGGTTATCTTCCATTTCCAGATGGATCTGAATAAAGCGGGTCGGCCCTGACTGCCGCGTACGGAGATCGTGAGCACCGCTTACGCCCGGCCAGGCGGTCACGATGTCGATAATTTCCTGGCGTTCTTCATCGGGTAGCGCGCGATCCAGTAGCGACTGAACCGCTTCGTACCCCATACGTAACGCGCTATATAGAATATAGATGCCAATTCCTAATGCAAACAGCGCATCGGCACGATGCCAACCGTACCAGGAGAGACCGAGTGCAACAAGAATTGCGCTGTTCATCATAACATCAGACTGATAATGAAGCATATCCGCCCGAACGGCCTGGCTTTGGGTTTTTCGCACCACCCAGCGCTGAAACGTCACCAGAACCAGAGTGCTGATTAAGGCAATAACCGTTACCGCCACGCCAATGCCCGGCTGGCTCATCGGCGTAGGGCGAACCAGATGTTCAATACCGGTCAAAAACAGGAACAGTGCGGAACCGGAGATAAACATACTTTGCGCCAGCGCCGCCAGCGATTCTGCTTTCCCATGACCAAATGTGTGCTCTTCATCAGCCGGTTGCAGTGAGTAACGCACTACCAATAGGTTGGTCAGCGAGGCAGCAATATCCACCAGTGAGTCCACCAGCGCCGCCAGAATACTGACCGAACCGGTAAACCACCATGCAAAAATTTTAATGATCAGCAACAGCGAGGCCATTACCGTTGCCGCAATTGCCGCGCGGCTGACCAACTGGCCATAAGATTGATTCATAAACACTCCTGACTTCAGATCTGCGTAGTATAGCGGAATGTTTATGCAGCGCACCGTGTCGAATTTAGGGCAAAAAAAACCCCCTCATCATGAGGGGGAAGACAGGGATGGTGTCTATGGCAAGGAAAAACAGGGGTTGTTACTGGTTGCTACGGGTATTGCTACTAAACAGATTCACATTCGAACCTTGTTGCATCCGTGCAACGTCACGCAGCTGCTCCATTCGCTGCTGGTGATTCTCATTTAAAGCCGCTTGCTGCTCTGGCGTTAGCAGGCGATACATCTGATTGCGAACCTTCGCCATTTCAACCTGGCGGTTCACCTGCTCCTCGGCCATTTTTTCGGCCTGGGCGCGCACAGCGGCTTCATCAAATTTTTCTGCGGTGACAAGGCGATGCATTGCCTCCACTTCGCTAACATTAACGGGTGGGCGATCGTGTCGCGCCCGTTGCATCAAATCGCGCATTTGCTGGCGTTGATGTTCGGTTAAACTAATACCGTCGAACATATGACCCTGGCCGTTTCGCAGCGAATTATCTTCCGCTGGGTGCCAGTTAACGCTGGTGACGACTTCATCGGCCTGGCTTAGTGCACTGAATGCCAGCGTTGAGGCCATGACGGCAGCGATAACATTGCGCATCACATGCTCCCAAAAACTTTTGTGTCGCGATTCAACGAGAGACAGTTTACGATTCAGGCTGAAAACATGCGTCAGGGGGTGTAAAACAACGTAAAGTCATGGATTAGCTGGCTCTGATGACGTAATTTCTGCCTCGGAGGGATGAAAATATGAATAAAATTTTACTAGTTGATGATGACCGAGAGCTGACTTCCTTACTTAAGGAACTGCTTGATATGGAAGGCTTTAACGTTCTGGTTGCCCATGATGGCGAACAGGCGCTTGCGCTTCTTGATGACAGCATCGACCTACTTTTACTCGACGTGATGATGCCGAAAAAGAACGGAATCGACACGCTGAAAGAATTACGACAAACACACCAGACTCCCGTCATTATGCTGACCGCCCGCGGAAGCGAGCTGGATCGCGTTCTGGGCCTTGAACTGGGCGCAGATGACTATTTACCTAAACCCTTTAACGACCGTGAGCTGGTCGCGCGTATCCGCGCTATTTTGCGCCGTTCGCACTGGAGCGAACAGCAGCAAAGTAGCGATGCCAGTTCGCCTACCGTAGAAGTCGACGCCCTGAGCCTGAACCCTGGCCGCCAGGAAGCCAGCTTCGATGGCCAAACCCTGGAGCTCACCGGCACCGAATTCACCCTACTCTATCTGCTGGCACAGCATTTGGGTCAGGTGGTGTCGCGCGAACATTTAAGCCAGGAAGTGCTGGGCAAACGCTTAACGCCGTTCGATCGCGCAATCGACATGCACATTTCCAACCTGCGTCGGAAGCTGCCGGAACGTAAAGACGGTCATCCGTGGTTTAAAACCCTGCGTGGTCGCGGCTACCTGATGGTCTCCGCTTCATGATAGGAAGTTTAACCGCCCGCATCTTCGCCATCTTCTGGTTAACCCTGGCGCTGGTGTTGATGCTGGTTTTGATGTTACCCAAGCTCGACTCGCGTCAGATGACTGAACTGCTGGATAGCGAGCAGCGTCAGGGCATCATGATCGAACAGCATGTTGAAGAAGAGCTGGCCAACGATCCCCCCAACGATTTGATGTGGTGGCGTCGGCTGTTCCGCGCGATTGATAAATGGGCTCCGCCGGGCCAGCGTCTGCTGCTGGTCACCAGCGAAGGCCGCGTGATTGGCGCAGAACGCAACGAAATGCAGATTATCCGTAACTTTATCGGACAGTCGGACAACGCCGACCATCCGCAGAAGAAGAAATACGGGCGCGTGGAGTTAGTCGGGCCATTTTCGATTCGTGACGGTGAAGATAACTATCAGTTGTACTTAATCCGTCCGGCCAGCAGTTCACAGTCTGACTTTATCAACCTGCTGTTCGACCGGCCGCTGTTGCTGTTGATCGTCACCATGTTGGTCAGCGCGCCGCTGCTGTTGTGGCTGGCGTGGAGCCTGGCAAAACCGGCACGTAAGCTGAAAAACGCCGCGGATGAAGTCGCTCAGGGCAACCTGCGCCAGCATCCCGAACTGGAATCCGGGCCGCAGGAGTTTCTGGCGGCAGGGGCCAGCTTTAACCAGATGGTGATGGCGCTGGAACGGATGATGACCTCCCAGCAGCGTCTGCTTTCCGATATCTCCCACGAGCTGCGCACGCCGTTAACGCGTCTGCAACTGGGCACGGCGCTGCTACGTCGCCGCAGCGGTGAAAGCAAAGAGCTGGAGCGTATTGAGACAGAAGCGCAACGTCTGGATAGCATGATTAACGACATGTTAGTGATGTCGCGAAATCAGCAGAAGAGCGCGCTGGTGAGCGAGACGCTGAAGGCGAATCAGCTGTGGGGCGAGGTGCTGGATAACGCCGCGTTCGAAGCCGAGCAGATGGGTAAAACGTTCAACGTTGACTATCCGCCGGGGCCGTGGCCGTTGTACGGCAACCCGAACGCGCTGGAAAGCGCGCTGGAGAACATCGTCCGTAACGCGTTGCGCTACTCGCACACGAAAATCGCCGTGAGCTTCTCGGTGGATAAAGACGGCGTTACCGTTCACGTGGACGACGATGGCCCAGGCGTAAGCCCGGAAGATCGCGAGCAGATTTTCCGCCCGTTCTACCGTACCGATGAAGCGCGCGACCGTGAGTCTGGTGGTACGGGGCTGGGGCTGGCGATTGTTGAAAGCGCCATGCAGCAGCACCGCGGCTGGGTGAAGGCTGATGACAGCCCGCTCGGCGGCTTGCGGCTCACGCTGTGGTTACCGCTGTACAAGCGAACCTAGAAACCATCGGCCTGCATATGCAGGCCGATTTTTTTGGTCCTGTGCGTTTGACCGCCTGATGGCGTTACGCTTATCAGGACTACTTGCCCCACAATCTTCGGCTGTTATCTTCAATCTTGCCGCTCAGACGACGCTTCTGCATGGTTCTGCTCCAGCTAACTGACAATCCGGCTGCGCTCAGCAGGCGATGATACTGGTCATCATCAAAAGGCAGATGCCAGGCAATGGCGGCAGCGTCATACACCGAAACATCGCTCAGACGCGACACTAGCTCCAGCGGAGCGTCAGTGGACACCTTACCCGGCGCAATCACCCGATACAGCCAGCCGACCTTGCCGCTGTTTTGCATCAGTGACGCCATATCGCTGATAGCAAAATGGAAATTGAGCTTAAAACACGGAGAGCGGGGCTGGGTGACCTGAATCAACGTCTCACCCCAGCGATAAATATCGCCGATAAACACGTTGTGTTCGGTCATGCCTTCCGTCGAAAGATTTTCACCAAAAGCGGGGGCGCAGAACAGCTCGGCCTGTTCGGGGAATTCACGAATCAGCTCGGCATAGTGTTCGCGGGGATAGTGGCACAGCGCGCGGTCGGGGCCGCCGTGGATTTTCTTTTCGGCCTGCTCATCGCCAAGCAGTCCCAGCTCGGTCAGTTCCAGCTCGCCGTCGATTTGCACCTTGGCGATAGCGCTCGGGCGGCTGCCGTCATAATCACGAATTTTGCCAATAAACACGTCAACCGGATAATGCATCTGCTGCTCCTTACGCGGATACAAAAAAAGCGAGTCATCAGACTCGCTTCTACAGACGTGCAATGCAAATTATTTTTTAGCGGCGAAACGCGCTGCTGCTTCGTCCCAGTTCACCACGTTCCAGAACTCTTTGATGTAGTCCGGGCGGCGGTTCTGGAATTTCAGGTAGTAAGCGTGTTCCCATACGTCCAGGCCCACGATCGGGAAGCCGGAAGCGCCGGAAATGGCTTCACCCATCAGCGGGGAATCCTGGTTAGCGGTAGAAACCACAGCCAGTTTGTCGCCTTTCAGTACCAGCCACGCCCAGCCGGAGCCGAAACGGGTTGCTGCTGCTTTTTCGAATTCAGCTTTGAAGTTGTCAACGGAACCGAAGTCACGCTCGATAGCTGCTTTCAGATCACCCTGCAGGGTGGTGCCTTTTTTCAGGCCTTTCCAGAAGAAGCTGTGGTTAGCGTGGCCGCCGGCGTTGTTACGCAGAACGGTTTTCTTATCCGCCGGCAGCTGATCCAGTTTCGCGATCAGTTCTTCAGCAGACAGAGAAGCGAACTCCGGCAGGCTCTCCAGCGCTGCGTTAGCGTTGTTCACGTAAGCCTGGTGGTGTTTGCTGTGATGGATTTCCATCGTCTGTTTGTCGAAGTGCGGTTCCAGGGCATCGTACGCATAAGGCAGTGACGGCAGGGTATAGCTCATAATCATCTCCATTATTGTCGGGCGGCAAACCTGTAAACGCCGCGTAATCAGTTGGTTCATTATAGTTAATTAAATGATATTGAAAATGATTATCAATGCCGTAGTTTTTATAAGGTTATAACAATTTGTTATGCCCCTGATAACACGCGGCATTCAGGTTAATTGACGGGGATACGACTGCGCTGACGCCACTGCCCCGGCGTCATGCCAATCTCGCGGTTGAACACCACGGAAAAATAGTTGCTGTCCTCAAACCCACAGCGCATCGCCACTTCACCAATCAGCAGCTCAGTGTGCTGCAACAGATATTGCGCGTGGCAAATGCGCAGCTGGCGCAGGTAATGGTTTACAGTCATTCCGGTCTGGGTGCGGAACTGCTGGCGTAGCGCTCGCTCGCTGCATCCCTGTTGCTCACAGAAGGAATCCAATACGAAAGGCCGGTTCAGGCTGCCCGCCAGCGCGGTGAGCAGTTTATCCAGCAACGCTTCGCTTTGCGTTGCCGCCAGATTATCCGTCGCGTAACGATAACGTTTCAGGCACACCACCAGTTGGGCAAACAGCAGTTCAGACATCTGGTTCGCCAGCGCGTCTTCTTTGCGGCTCTCGTGCTCGAGCTGGGTCATAATCTGCCGCGCCTGTGTCATTCCGGTACTGCCAATGCGCCAGTGTGGCACCCAGGGCGAACCGCGCAATCCAGGAATATGGCTGACCCAGTCGAGATTAAGCTTCAGACGTTCGGGGCAATAGATAATATTCTGCAAAACCAAATCGTTAACCGAAGCGTAGGAGTGTTTATCTTCGGCACGAATATAGAACAGATCGCCACGGGTAATACGGTAGGGACGGTCATTGAGGATATGCAGGCCGTTGCCGCGCCAGACCAGCACCAGCTCGCAAAATTCGTGGGTATGCTCAGCAAAAACGTTTTGCGGATAACGATCCGCCACCGCAACGGCCTGTGCGGAACTGGCGAAAAACTCGTCTTTTCGAAGGATTAACTGGCCTGACACGCTGATACCTCAACGACTAACAACTCACTATTATTAGCCGTTTTGCGGTAAAAAACGGTGATTGCCTTCGCGTTACTGAAGCAGCGTATCCCGGCCCTGGCGGATATCGCGCGGCGACCAGTTAAATTCGCGACGGAACAGCGTGGAGAAGTGGTTACTGTCACCAAACCCGCAGTGGTAAGCAATATCGGTCACGCTTTCATCGCTGTGGCGCAGCAGGTGCCGCGCTTTAATCAGCCGCAGACGGTTCAGATAACGCTGCGGCGTCAGGCCGGTACAGTGCTTCAACTGGCGGTGCAGCGTACGTAGCGATAGCGAGAACTGCTCGGCCAACCCTTCCCAACATACGTCCTCAGCAAAGTGATCTTCCAGCCACGCCATCAACTGGTTTAGTCGGGCATCGTTATCGATAGCGCCTTGCACCTGGCTACCTTTACGTAACAAGACCAGTAGTTGCATAAACAGAATTTCTCGGTTGGCCAGCGACATCATATCGGTACTGTCATTGGCTTCTTCCATCTGACCCACAATCGCTCGCACCTGCTGTAACGTACTCTGGTTAACACGCCAGTGGGAAGGATAGTGGCCATCGAGTTCCTGCGGCAGCAGTTTGTTCAGACCTGACAAGAACTGGAAAGCATCCGGGGCACGATATAACACGTTTGTCAGACAGAGATTGTCGGTATGTTCATACAGATGGCGATCGACGTCGCGCACGAAGCAAACGGTGCCACCACAAATGGTATGCGGCTGACCATTGAACACATGAATACCCGTGCCGTGCTCAACAATAACAATCTCATTAAAATCATGATGATGCTCAGGAAAAGCCGCCTGAGGAAGTCGAGGTTCGATCGCAACAGGCAACTTACCGGAAGAGAAGAAATCCACGCTGTGTAATACGGTCATAACAACGCCCACCAGATGAGAAATGTTATCAGGATAGTAATATCCGCTGAGGGTTCTCACCTTGACGTTTTGACAGCAAAGCGCGCAAACCCGGTCGTTTTTTCAAGAAACAGCCGGAAAGTTCGGGAAATGCGGTCAGTATCACACCCCCTGAAAGCGGCATGATCGCAGGAATTTGTGAACTCTCTCACGTTCATCTTTGCTTTCTTGCCAGCGCCCAATAGCGTCTGTCAGTAACGAGAAGGTAGTGGCGGTGTCCTTTTTTTAGACTGAGCGGTAATGACTCTCAGAAGGACTTTTGCCATGACTTTTCGCCATTGTGTGGCCGTCGATTTAGGCGCTTCAAGCGGACGCGTAATGCTGGCGCGCTACGATGCCCGGTCGCGTTTGCTTTCACTGCGCGAAATCCACCGTTTCACGAACAGCCTGCATCAGCAGGATGGTTTTGATACCTGGAACATCGACAGCCTGGAAGCAGAAATCCGCACCGGCCTTAACAAGGTGTGCGATGAAGGCATCCGTATCGACAGCATCGGTATCGACACCTGGGGCGTTGACTACGTGCTGCTGGATAAAAATGGTCAGCGTGTCGGCCTGCCGGTCGCCTATCGCGACAGCCGCACCGATGGCGTGATGGCCATGGCGATGGAACAGTTAGGTAAAAGCAATATTTACCGCCGCAGCGGCATTCAGTTCCTGCCGTTCAATACGCTATATCAGCTGCGCGCGCTGGTTGAACAACAGCCGGAACTGGTCGCTCAGGCGGCTCACGCGCTGCTGATCCCGGACTATTTCAGTTACCGTCTGACCGGCAAGATGAACTGGGAGTACACCAACGCCACAACCACGCAGTTGGTGAATATCAACAGCGATAGCTGGGACGAAGACCTGCTCAACTGGACCGGCGCACCGGCCTCCTGGTTTGGCACGCCGACGCATCCAGGTAACGTGATTGGTCATTGGGTTTGCCCACAGGGTAACAATATTCCGGTCATTGCCGTCGCCAGCCATGACACCGCCAGCGCGGTGATTGCATCGCCGCTGGCAAGCCATGATGCCGCCTACCTCTCTTCCGGCACCTGGTCGCTAATGGGCTTTGAGAGCAAAACGCCTTACACCAGCGAGCAAGCGCAGCGCGCGAATATCACTAACGAGGGCGGTGCCGAAGGCCGCTATCGGGTGCTGAAAAACATTATGGGTTTGTGGCTGCTACAGCGTGTGCTGAAAGAGCAGAACGTGAGTGACCTGCCGACGCTCATCGCGGATACCGCGAAGCTGCCCGCCTGCCGCTGGCTGATCAACCCCAACGACGACCGCTTTATTAACCCACACAACATGAGCGCCGAAATTCAGGCTGCCTGCCGCGAAACGGCACAACCGGTGCCTGCCAACGCCGCCGAGCTGGCGCGCTGCATTTTCGACAGCCTCGCGCTGCTGTACGCCGACGTGCTCAACGAGCTGGCGCAGCTACGCGGCAAGCCATTTAGCCAACTGCATATCGTGGGCGGCGGCTGCCAGAACCATCTGCTGAACCAACTGTGCGCCGATGCCTGCGGCATCACCGTGGTGGCGGGGCCAATCGAAGCCTCAACGCTGGGTAATATCGGCATCCAATTAATGGCGCTGGACGAACTTTCCAACGTCGATGATTTCCGCAAGGTCGTGACCCATAACTACGGTCTCACCACCTTCACCCCTCATCCTGACCATGAAATTGCCCGCTACGTTGCGCAGTTTCAGCAACAACGACAGACAAAGGAGCTTTGCGCATGACCACTCAACTTGACCAAGCCTGGGAACTCGCGAAACAGCGCTATGCCGCCGTCGGTATCGACGTCGAAGAGGCGTTGCGCCAGCTGGATCGCCTGCCGGTATCCATGCACTGCTGGCAGGGCGATGACGTCGCGGGTTTTGAAAACCCAGAGGGCAACTTAACGGGTGGGATCCAGGCTACCGGCAACTATCCGGGCAAAGCGCGTAACGCCAGCGAACTGCGTGCCGATCTGGAGCAGGCGTTAAGCCTGATTCCGGGGCCAAAACGTCTGAACCTGCACGCGATCTATCTCGAGTCGGATACGCCGGTCGCGCGTGATGAAATCAAACCCGAGCACTTCAAAAACTGGGTTGAGTGGGCGAAAAAACACAAGCTGGGTCTCGACTTCAACCCATCCTGCTTCTCACACCCGCTGAGCGCAGATGGCTTTACCCTGTCCCACGCCGATCCGAAAATCCGCCAGTTCTGGATTGACCACTGCAAGGCCAGCCGCCGCGTTTCCGCTTATTTCGGCGAACAGTTGGGCACACCGTCGGTGATGAACATCTGGATCCCGGACGGCATGAAAGACGTCACCGTTGACCGTCTGGCGCCGCGCCAGCGTCTGGCCGCCGCGCTGGATGAAGTGATCAGTGAGAAACTGGATCCGGCGCACCACATTGACGCCGTGGAAAGCAAACTGTTCGGTATCGGCGCAGAAAGCTACACCGTGGGCTCCAACGAGTTCTATATGGGCTATGCCACCAGCCGCCAGACCGCGCTGTGTCTGGATGCCGGCCACTTCCACCCGACTGAAGTGATCTCCGACAAAATCTCCGCCGCCATGTTGTATGTACCCCGCCTGCTGCTGCACGTCAGCCGCCCGGTGCGTTGGGATAGCGACCACGTTGTGCTGCTGGATGACGAAACCCAGGCCATTGCCAGCGAAATCATCCGTCACAACCTGTTTGATCGCGTGCATATCGGTCTCGATTTCTTCGATGCCTCCATCAACCGTATCGCGGCGTGGGTTATCGGGACTCGCAACATGAAGAAAGCCCTGCTGCGCGCGCTGCTGGAGCCAACCGCCGAGCTGCGCAAGCTGGAAGCTGAAGGCGACTACACCGCACGTCTGGCGCTGCTGGAAGAGCAGAAGTGCCTGCCGTGGCAGGCGGTGTGGGAAATGTACTGCCAGCGTAACGATACGCCAGCGGGCAGCCAGTGGCTGGAGAACGTGCGTCAGTATGAGAAAGAGATCCTGAGCAAGCGTGGGTAATTAACCCTCTCCAGATAACACCGAACAGTCCCCTCTCCCCTGCGGGGAGAGGGCTAGGGTGAGGGGAAACACCTCACCGATACAACAGGAACCACAAGACTATGCAGAACATTACCGACTCCTGGTTCGTCCAGGGCATGATCAAAGCCACCTCTGACGCCTGGTTAAAAGGCTGGGACGAGCGTAACGGCGGCAACCTGACGCTGCGTCTGGACGAAGCGGATATCGCGCCATTCACCGCTGATTTCCACGCTGAGCCGCGCTATATCGCTCTGAGCCAACCGATGCCAATGCTGGCGAACACGCCGTTTATCGTCACCGGTTCCGGTAAATTCTTCCGTAACGTGCAGCTCGACCCCTCCGCTAACCTCGGCGTAGTAAAAGTGGATAGCGACGGTGCGGGTTACCACATTTTGTGGGGGCTAACTCACGAAGCGGTGCCCACCTCCGAACTGCCTGCGCATTTCCTGTCGCACTGCGAACGTATCAAACTGACTGACGGCAAAGATCGCGTCATCATGCACTGCCACGCGACCAACCTGATCGCCCTGACCTACGTGCTGGAAAACGACAGCGCGCTGATCACCCGCAAACTGTGGGAAGGCAGCACCGAGTGTCTGGTGGTCTTCCCGGACGGCGTTGGCATTCTGCCGTGGATGGTGCCGGGCACCGATGAGATTGGTCAGGCGACCGCCGTTGAAATGCGTCAGCATTCTCTGGTGCTGTGGCCGTTCCACGGCGTCTTTGGCAGCGGCCCAACGCTCGATGAAACTTTTGGTCTGATTGATACCGCCGAAAAATCCGCAGAAGTGCTGGTGAAGGTGTACTCAATGGGCGGCATGAAGCAGACCATCACACAGCAAGAACTGATTGCCCTCGGCCAGCGCTTTGGCGTAACGCCGATGGCCAGCGCATTAAATCTGTACAAGTAAGCCTATAGCCTGACCTCGCCGCTCGAGGTCAGGCATCAGAACCTATCCCTTTAGAACCGTCTCACGCAGAGCTAATGGGATAGGTTTTTAGCCCATTGTGGCGCCACTCTCATACCTTCCCTTCCTGAAAGACCATGCTACTCCCCGAAGGGAATACGGAATTAAACAAGATAGGTATCAAGGAGAACACCATGAGTTTTATGTTAGCACTGCCAAAAATCAGCCTGCACGGTGCGGGCGCAATTGCCGATATGGTTAACCTGGTTGCCGGGAAACAGTGGGGCAAAGCGCTGATCGTTACCGACGGGCAGCTGGTGAAACTGGGCCTGCTGGACAGCCTGTTTACCGCGCTGGATACGCATAAAATGTCTTACCACCTTTTCGATGAGGTTTTCCCCAACCCGACCGAAGAACTGGTGCAAAAAGGTTATGCCGCGTACCAGGCGGAATCCTGTGATTACATCATCGCTTTCGGCGGCGGCAGCCCAATCGACACCGCGAAAGCGATTAAGATCCTGACCGCTAACCCAGGCCCATCTACCGCCTACTCAGGCGTGGGTAAGGTGCTGAACGCGGGTGTACACCTGGTGGCAATCAACACTACCGCCGGCACCGCCGCCGAGATGACCAGCAACGCGGTCATCATCGACACCGCCCGCCAGGTGAAAGAAGTTATTATCGACTCGAATATTATTCCGGACATCGCCGTGGACGATGCCAGCGTGATGCTCGATATTCCGGCTTCGGTCACCGCAGCAACCGGTATGGATGCCCTGACCCACGCGGTTGAAGCGTATGTTTCCGTTGGTGCGCACCCGCTGACCGACGCCAACGCGCTGGAAGCGATCCGTCTGATCACCCTGTGGCTACCGAAAGCCGTCGACGACGGTCATAACCTGGAAGCGCGCGAGCAGATGGCCTTTGGTCAGTATCTGGCGGGGATGGCATTCAACAGTGCCGGTCTGGGCCTGGTACATGCGCTGGCGCATCAGCCGGGCGCAACCCACAATCTACCGCACGGCGTGTGCAACGCCATCCTGCTGCCGATCATCGAAAACTTTAACCGTCCGAACGCGGTGGCGCGCTTTGCCCGCGTCGCGCAAGCGATGGGGGTCGACACCCGCAATATGAGCGACGAAGCCGCCAGCATGGAAGCCATTAACGCCATTCGTCAGCTGAGCGCGCGTGTTGGCATTCCTGAAGGTTTCAGTAAACTGGGTGTCACCAAAGAAGACATCGAAGGGTGGCTGGATAAAGCGCTGGCTGACCCTTGCGCGCCTTGCAACCCGCGTACCGCCAGCCGCGATGAAGTTCGCGAGCTGTACCTGGAGGCATTATGATCCGTAAAGCCTTTGTGATGCAGGTGAACGCCAACGCACACGAAGAGTACCAGCGCCGCCACAATCCTATCTGGCCGGAGCTGGAAGCCGTGCTGAAAGCGCATGGCGCGCACCACTATGCGATTTATCTCGATCAAGCACGCAACCTGTTGTTCGCCACCGTGGAGATTGAGTCTGAAGAACGCTGGAATGCAGTGGCCAACACCGACGTATGCCAGCGCTGGTGGAAATACATGACCGAAGTGATGCCGTCTAATCCGGATAATAGCCCAGTAAGTGCAGAGCTGAAGGAAGTGTTTTACCTGGCATAATTCGATGACCTACCCGTAGGACGGATAAGGCGCTGTGCTTATCCGTTCTACAATAAATTATGCCGTATAAAAGAGAAAGGCCCCTGTTTCCAGAGGCCTTTGTTGTTTTAGAAGTAGTATTTGAAGCGAACGCGCGCGCCGTAACGATCGTCGTCTGAGGAAATCTTCTCATCACTCTGGATTTTAGAGTAATAGGTACCCAGATAAATATTAAAGTTCTGCATATTCATTACGTTTTTAATCCAGTAGGAAGCATGAACGGTATGAATATCGTAGGTACCCTCTTCCTGAATAATGCAGTCGTTATCGCAGACTACGCCATTAAAGTCGCTAATCTTGTTATGCGCATAAATATAACCGACTTCAAAGTTCTTCCACCAGATATTAGTGGCCGCAGTAAAATCGTCTTCATTATTCGCATCTAAATAGGCGGTATTCAGGTTAAAGATAACGCCATTATCGGGATCAGTTTTGGTATTATCCCAGGTCATGGTTAAACCATAACCGGTACGATCAGACTGATCGACAAACTCGCCTTTGCTGTTGGTATAACCGTAAGCATTGTTGACCACGTTCGATTCCATCGCCGCAGAGAACGAGAGCTCGGACGTCGGTTTCCAGTTCACGACCGGGCGCAGATAGACCACGTTTTTATCGTTTTCCATCTTACGACCATGATAGGTGCGGCCATCCGTCTGGACGTTATCACCGTCGGCAAACAGGGTAGTACCGTCTTCAATCAACGAGTTCAGTTCGAAGTACCAGTTATCAACCTGCTTGCTCATCAGGAAGTTGCCGCCCGCATCGGAACGACCGCGGCCTTCTTTCATCATATAGATATAGCCCTGACCGTCGGTGTACAGGTCGTTGGCGGTATTACCAGAATGCTCGACGAAGGTATCCTGGTTGAGCGGGAACATATCGGCGGCTTCAAAACGACCAACCTTAATTTTCCAGTCGTTTTCTTCACCGAAGTGGAAGTATGAATCATCGAGGTTCATGCTGCCGTACATATCAGCCAGCGGCTGGATGGAGAAGCCAGCGAATTGGCCGTTATCCAGCTTCCGCATGCCGTCAAAACCGATCAGGATACGGCCATCCATATCCCACGTCCCGATAGATTTATCTTCATTGAGCTTGGTCAGCGTGCCGCGGCGGCTCTCGCCATCCATGTTGAATTCCACATCGCCGTAGATTTTCAGGTCGCCATACCCGGTCAGCTGAAGATTGGGCATTGTGGCGTTTTTCTTCGTCTCTTCCACAGGGGTCTGGCCGTTTACCGGCGTATTACCCTGCGCTGTCTTAATTTCTTTAATCTCTGCTGCCTGCTGCACCTGCAGGTCCTGAACTTTTTGTTCAGCCCGATCGGCGCGGCTTTCTGCGGCTTCCAGACGAGATTCTAACTGTTCCAGTCGCTGTTCCAACGTCATCTTCGTTGTTTTAGCGAAACCGGTATTGGCCACTAATAATAATCCAATAGCAATAGCTAGTGTCGATTTCTTCATTATTTACTTTCCTTGAAATAAATAACTACCTGGAAATCCCAAAAGAGATTTCACGCGCATTTGTATAACGGTGATGAATGTTTTATCATCCACTCAATAAAGGACATCAACCTTTAAAAAAAAGACACATTTCTTAATAGGCGGAAAAACACTAGCTAATATTCTTTAGCGCGTAAATAAGGGTCTTTGAAAGATCGTGAGCGAGATAACACTGAAAGAGAATAAAAGAGGAGTGTCGGATATTATTTATAATAAATAACCAATAGAAAAGAC
>NZ_JANEWH010000075.1:0-23828 GCF_028069715.1 Kluyvera sp. Awk 3
GCTTTTAAAATTCAAGTGCAGGTTTAATTATTGCAATTTAGGTCTTTGTTGATATATTGCAGTGAGGTAATAAAAACCTTAAATCACGATAAATTGTACCCCATTTTTGATGGTTTAAGTTTTATTTTTTGGCCCGTGGGAATCGGATTGGGGATATATTACGATTTTATTCTGTTTTTAACAACTGTCAGGTAATTCATGTAACCAATTGAAATGATTAATGAAAATTTATCTGGCATTTTGTTCTTGGTGTTATGTGTTAAATCAGACACTGATATCCGGTTTTTATTCTGTTTTTTATTTATTTGTTGGTGTTAAATTTTGCAACGTTGAGATTTTTTGTGTTTTTTGTTTGCTTTGGTTTTGATTTGTCAACGGCTTATTTGTAATATAGATGACCAGCCTGCAACTATAATAAGTTAAATGCGATTTATTGTATGGTATTAGAATCGCGCTAGTTTTAAAGAGACTTCCCGGTAAAAAGTGGTGGTGAGAAATGATCCAGCAGTCTAACAATATAGCACCAGACGCGAGATTACTCCGGCTGGCACGACAATATAAAAGACTGTTGAACCGCTATCAAAACCAGCGGCGTGAAGTACAGTTACAGGATGTTGCTGATACCCTCGCTTGCTCGCCGCGTTATGCTCGTACGCTATTAAAAGAGATGCAACAAATTGGCTGGATTAGCTGGGCTTCCCTGCCTGGGCGGGGGAAGCAAAGTCTTATACAGTGCCGACATGACATCCAGCACCTTCAGGAAGGTATTGATGCTCCTGTTAACTCCTCAGTGACCCCCCTACCGATGATACCCGCGTCTGGCGGGTATCATTTCATCTTTCCTTACTATCGTCCGATTTCCGCGATCGTTCCTAAATTATCGGCACAGCATCTCACCCGGCATTTAATCAGGATGGTTCATGTGGGATTGGCGAGGTATCTTGACGGTAATACGCAGCCAGAATTGGCTCTTGCCCACCATGTAGAGGTTTCTACCGATAGAACGTGCTGGCGCTTTTATCTTCGACAGGGGCTGGTCTGGCATAATAACGATCCGTTCAGTGTTGCTGATTGCGCGCGCACATTGCGCGCTTTTGCAGGAACAGAAGCGTTACCTTATGTTCAGAATATTACCGCTGACCAGCAATGTATTGAGTTCCATCTGACGCAACCTGATGAGATGTTACTGCATCGTTTGGCGAATCCGGTTGTTGCAATACCGCATCCGGTTTTTCCCACTGTTGGCATCGGCCCGTTTTTGATCGCTAAACATACTGATGACGGTATCTCACTTGTCCGCTTTCCCGGCTGGTACGGTGAAATGCCGCTAGCGCGTGCGATTACGCTTGAAACGCGTTTGCGGAAAGTAAAGGACTGGGGCGTGGTTCAACTTGAGACCGAGCGCTCTACGGAGCGGCAGGAGAGGACAGAAACCTTGACCTGTAGCGATACGTTTTCCTTCCTGGCATTTAACAATAGCAGCGCGAGTATTCTCTCTCGTCAGCAGCGCATCACGCTGACAGAAATCGCGAAAACTCTGGCGAGCAGCATGATGAAGAAGCAGTCTGATCTGCTGCCCGTTGAGAGTTGGCTGACGATGTCTGGAAAGAAAATGGACATGTCCGAGCTCCCTCCGCTGCTTTCCATGGCCTATTTCAGTACGCCGGATACGGAAATTTTCGTCAAAATGTTTGCCCGATATTTGCTGCGTGTCGGATGTCGGTTAACGGCACGGGCCATTCATAATACCCACTGGCCGGCAAGCGGGGCGGTCTGGGAAAGCATGGATATTGCCCTGGGCTACTTAAGTTCTGTCCAGCAAGCAGCATTTACCTTTGAGGAACGCTGGCGCAGAAGCAGCATGGTAAAGGTGTTCTGGCCAAAAGAGAGTCAAAAACGCGTGATAAGGTTACTGGACAGGTCGGTACACCGAGAACCGGAACGTCATAAACGGCTCCTTATTGCGCTTCAGCGCCATGCTATTCGCCATCATTTGATCGTTCCTCTTTATCAAAAGCAGTACACGTTGCGGTATCCAAAATCAGTGAAGGGGATTCATTGCCATCCGCAGTGTTGGCCAGATTTTGCGAGGATATGGATTGATGATAAAAACAATACGTGGTGACAATCGGCAGGTGTTTATCTTTATGCATGCCCATTAAAAAAGGCCACCCGTTATGCAGGGTAGCCTTTTGCCCTAATGGGTGAATTACGCCAGTACCAGGTCGCCCTGCGGATGGCAGGAACACGCCAGCACGTACCCGTCGGCAATTTCCGCATCGCTTAACGTCATAGTGCTGGTGACCGTATAGTCACCGGAAACCACCTTGGTTTTGCAGCAGCCGCATACGCCTGCACGGCAGGCCGCCACTACTGGCACCTTGTTGCTTTCCAGCGCGTCCAGCAAGGTGGTACCAACCGGAGAGTAGAACTCTTTCGCTGGCTGCAGTTTGGTGAACTTCAGGCCGCTGGTGGCCGCGTCGGCAACCGGGGTGAAGAACTTCTCTTTAAAGAAGCGGGTCACGCCCAGCGCTTTCACTTCTTTTTCGACAAGCTCCATATACGGTGCCGGGCCACAGGTCATCACGGTGCGAGACGCCAGATCCGGTACGCTTTTCAGCAATTCGGTACTCAGACGACCGGAGACAAAACCGTGGGTGGCGTTGTTTTCCGCCACCAGGGTGACCGGATACTGACGCCATTCGTCGGCGAAGATCACATCTTCCGGCGAACGGACGTTAAAGATCACCAGCACATCGGCCTGCGGACGGTACTTCGCCAACCAGCGACGCATAGACATGATTGGCGTCACGCCACAGCCAGCCGCCAGCATCAGGAATTTGTCATTCGCTTTGTCTTCGCAGATGAAATCGCCCATGGCATCGGACAGCCAGATATAATCGCCGCGTTTCACGTCACGAGTCAGCCACTGTGAACCTGCGCCATCGTCAATGCGGCGAACGGTCAGCGTGATGTACTCGCTGACTCCCGGCGTAGACGAAATGGTGTAAGCACGCAGCGTCTCCGCTGAGTTGCGCACGCTGACCAGTGCGTACTGCCCGGCGCGGTATGGATAATAGTCGTGGCACAGCAACGAAATGGTCCATACATCCGGCGTTTCCTGATGGATGTGGTGAACCTGCATCCGCCATGGGCACTGACTTGTTGGCATTGTCATGCTTAACTCCTTACGCGCTCAACAGCTGCTTCATATCTTCTTCAACGGTGGTCACGGAACGCAGACCAAATTTCTCGTTGAGCACAGCCAGCAGGTCCGGCGTGAAGAAGCCTGGCGCCGTCGGACCAGTGACGATGTTTTTCACGCCGAGCGACAGCAGGGTCAGCAGAATCACGATCGCTTTCTGTTCGAACCAGGAGAGCACCAGCGACAGCGGCAGATCGTTCACGCCGCAGCCCAGTTTCTCTGCCAGAGTGACCGCCAGGATGATGGCAGAGTAAGCATCGTTACACTGACCGGCATCCACCAGACGCGGCAGGCCTTCGATATCGCCGAACTCCAGTTTGTTGAAACGATATTTACCGCAGGCCAGAGTCAGGATCAGGCAGTCGTCCGGCACGCTGGTGGCGAAATCGGTGAAGTAGTTACGTTCGCCGCGCGCGCCGTCGCAGCCGCCCACCAGGAAGATGTGACGCAGTTTTTCACGGCTCACCAGGTCAATCAGGGTATCAGCCGCGCCCAGCAGGGTCTGACGACCGAAACCTACGGTGATCAGGTGCGGAATTTCGCTGTACGGGAAGCCCGCCATCTGCTGGGCCTGCGCGATAACCGGACCGAAGTTGTCGCCTTCGAGGTGGCTCACACCCGGCCAGCCGACGATGCTACGGGTCCAGATACGGTCGTCGTACGCGCCCACGGTTGGGTCGATGATGCAGTTAGAGGTCATCACGATTGGGCCAGGGAAGCGAGCGAATTCCACCTGCTGGTTCTGCCAGCCGCTGCCGTAGTTACCGATCAGGTGTTTGAACTTACGCAGTTCCGGGTAGCCGTGCGCTGGCAGCATTTCACCGTGGGTATAGACGTTAACGCCGGTGCCTTCGGTTTGTTCCAGCAGGTTGTAGAGATCTTTCAGGTCGTGACCGGAGATCAGGATGCACTTACCTTCAGTGGCTTTCACGTTGACCTGAGTCGGGGTCGGGTGGCCGTATTTGGTGGTTTCACCAGCGTCCAGAATACTCATCACTTTGAAGTTCATCTGGCCGATTTCCATAGAGCACTCCAGCAGAGCGTTCATATCGGTAGGCCAGGTGCCCAGCCACGCCATGATTTTGTGGTACTGCGCGTAGATGTCGTTGTCGTACTGGCCAAGGACATGCGCGTGTTCCATGTATGCCGCCGCGCCTTTCAGACCGTACAGGCACAGCAGGCGCAGGCCGAGAATGTTCTCACCGATGGCGGCTTTGTCTTTGTTCGGGGTAAATTCCGCCGCCTGTTTTTGCAGATCGCCCAGATCGTCACTGACCAGTTGAAGGTCAGCCATCGGGTTATCGACGGTGGCGTTAGCGTCTTTGGTCAGGCACTGCGCCTTCAGCGCTTCACGCAGGGCAATCGCTTCACGGGCGTAGCCCACGATACGCGGAGAGTCGAAGTTAACGTTGGTCAGAGTGGAGAAGAACGCGCGCGGGGCGAAGTTATCAACGTCGTGGTTGATGATGCCGTATTCACGCGCCTTCACCGCCCATGCGGACAGACCTTGCAAAGACGCAATCAGCAGATCCTGCAGATCGGACGTTTCAGCCGTCTTACCACACATACCCTGAGCGTAAGAGCAGCCGTTCCCTGCCGGAGTACGGATGGTTTGTTCACATTGCACACAAAACATGGGTCACACCTTTTTAAAGTTATATTTAATATACATGTTTAAGGGTAAGCCTGAGACTCAGCCTTGAAAAGGCATTTTTAGTGCAACTTAAAGGGAGGTTGATTTAGCGCAATTTTGGCGGCAGCGAAGGCTACCGCCATGGAGGTATCAGGCGGTGAAGAAGGCCATCATCAGCGGTACGAGCAGGCTAAGAATAAAGCCGTGGACGATAGCGGGAGGGACCATTTCCACGCCTCCAGAACGCTGGAGTACCGGTAGGGTGAAGTCCATTGAGGTGGCGCCGCACAGGCCAAGCGCGGTGGAGCGGCTGCGGCGTACCAGGCCGGGAATGAGCATAATGGCCAGTAGTTCGCGCGCCAGGTCATTAAAGAAGGTGGCGCTACCGATTACCGGGCCGTAGGCGTCGGTCAGCAGAATACCGGACAGCGAGTACCAGCCAAATCCGGAGGCCATCGCCAGACCGGTTTTAATGGGCAAACCAAGCAGAAACGCATTGATGACGCCGGCAACCATCGAACTGGCTACCACGACTAACGCAATCACCATGCCGCGGCGGTTGAGAATAATTTGTCGCAAGGTCATGCCGCTGTTTCTCAGCTGAATACCGACCAGGAACAGCAAGAAAATGAGCGTATATTCGCTGGCATCGGTGGCGTGCTGTAAAAAGGAAAGCCCGCTGAGTCCGAGAACAAAACCGGCAATAACCACAAAGCACAGCTTTAATGATTCCAGCGCCATCGCGAGGCGTGAGGGTAATTTTTCCTGATGATGAGGATGTCCCCATGGCAACACTTTTTCCAGCCACAGCAGTGCCGCAATATTGCAAAGTAAAATAACCACAATGCTAATAGCAGAATAGTGGAAGATAGATAATAGATTCGCTGCCAGATTATCCAGAAATGCCAGGCTGATCCCCATAAAGAAGAGAATCAGATAAACAATCCAACTGAGCAGGCGATTGATCAGCTGCAGCGCACCGCGGTGGGTAAGGGGAATCAGATAGCCGATAACCAACGGCACCAGAATGATGAGCAGTCCCGATAACATAACGAACACGCTTCCTTGTAGTATTTAAATCGCGCACAGACACTACCGAAAACCGCATACCGAGTAAAGCTGCGAAAAAAGAAAGACCCGGCTTTACCGGGTCTTTCTTTGCCGGGTTGGCGCATTCACGCCATGCCCGGTTTACAGAAGGCTTATTTCTTTTCCAGCAGGGTGCGATAAATCACGCCGCCCAGGATACCGCCGATGATCGGCATCACCCAGAACAGCCACAGCTGGTCAAGCGCCCAGCCGCCCTGGAAAATAGCGACCGCGGTACTACGCGCCGGGTTAACGGAGGTGTTAGTTACCGGAATGCTGATGAGGTGAATCAGAGTCAGAGCGAGGCCGATGGCGATCGGTGCGAAGCCTGCCGGGGCATTTTTGTCGGTTGCGCCGTGGATCACCAGCAGGAAGCCGCAGGTCAGTACGATTTCAATCACGATAGCGGAAAGCATTGAGTAGCCGCCCGGTGAATGTTCGCCGTAACCGTTGGAGGCGAAGCCGCTGGCTGCCGCGTCAAAGCCCGCTTTACCGCTGGCGATTAAATACAATACGGCAGCGGCGATAATCCCGCCGACAACCTGTGCGACAATATAGCCAATCACTTCTTTGGCCGGGAAACGACCGCCAGCCCACAGGCCCAGGGTCACTGCCGGGTTAAAATGGCCGCCAGAGATATGGCCAACGGCAAATGCCATGGTGAGAACGGTTAAACCGAACGCCAGCGCAACGCCCGCAAAGCCAATCCCTAATTCCGGGAATGCTGCAGCCAGAACGGCGCTACCGCAACCACCAAATACCAGCCAGAAGGTGCCAAAGCACTCTGCAGCCAATTTTCTAAACATAACCACCTCGAATTAAAAATTATTATCGTCATAAAGGGTGACGACTGAATATATCCCTACCAAAATGGGTGGCAGGCATAGTCCTCATTATTTTAAAAACGAACGTCATCCCTCACCAGTTAAATAAATAGCCGAACTTTGATACAAAACAATGTGGTGTTATTCCTTGAGCGATTTATTCTTTGAAGTAGAGTGTAGTGCATTATTTTCGGAATAATCGTGGAAGGTGATAGAGAACGCACTTTATTACTTTCAGCGGTTAATAAAGCATCACTCCGTACGCAAGCGGCGTGCCAGTCTGGTGTCAAGTGCGACGCATGCCGCTATACTGCCGATAACGAAGGGATGGCAGCTATCGTGTTACGGAGGGGTTATGCTTCTTGAGCGCACCGAAATTGCAGGGTTTCGCGGCATTAATCGATTATCGTTGATGCTGGAGGAGAATAACGTCTTAATCGGCGAAAACGCGTGGGGTAAATCGAGTCTGCTGGACGCGCTGACGCTGCTGCTTTCGCCGCACGATGAGCTGTATCACTTTGTCTATAACGATTTCTGGTTTCCACCCGGCGATGTGCAGGGACGTGAGCACCATCTGCACATCATACTGACTTTTCGCGAAAACGAACCCGGCCGCTACCGGGGCCGACGCTACCGTGGGCTCTCCGACTGCTGGACGCTGTGCGACGACGGTTTTCGACGTATTTTCTACCGCCTGGAGGGTGAACTGGCCGCCGACGGTAGCGTGCTGACGCTCCGTAGCTTTATCGACAGCGATGGTCAGGCGTTGGACATTGACGATATTGACGGCCAGGCGCGCGAGTTGATTCGCCTGATGCCCGTACTACGCCTGCGTGATGCCCGTTTTATGCGCCGCATCCGCAGCGGCACCGTGCCGGATGTGCCTGACGTTGAAATCACCGCGCGCCAGCTCGATTACCTTTCCCGCGAGCTGGTGACGAGCCCGCAGAATCTCAGCGATGGCCAGATACGCCAGGGGCTGGCGGCGATGGGACAACTGCTGGAGCACTACTTCTCTGAGCAGGGCTCTGGCCCGGCGATTCAACGCTTGATGCGCCGTCGCTCGCACGACGAGCAGCGCAGTTGGCGCTATCTGGATTTGATTAACCGTATGATCGACAAGCCCGGCGCGCGCAATCACCGGGTGATCCTGCTGGGCATGTTCGCGACGCTGCTGCAGGCGAAGGGGACGGTCAAACTCGATAGAGACGCGCGTCCGTTGCTGCTCGTGGAGGATCCGGAAACGCGGCTGCATCCGATTATGCTGTCGGTGGCCTGGAATCTGCTGAACTTGCTGCCATTACAGCGCGTGGCGACCACCAACTCCGGTGAGCTGTTGTCGCTCACGCCGATGCAGAACGTTTGCCGTCTGGTCCGTGAGTCCTCCCGCGTATCGGCATGGCGGCTGGGGCCGGAGGGAATGAACGCCGAAGACAGTCGCCGCATTTCGTTCCACATTCGTTTTAATCGTGCCTCATCGCTGTTTGCGCGCTGCTGGCTGCTGGTGGAAGGTGAAACCGAAACCTGGGTGATTAACGAGCTGGCGCGCCAGTGCGGGCACCATTTCGACGCTGAAGGGGTCAAAGTGATTGAGTTTGCCCAGTCCGGACTCAAACCGTTGATTAAATTCGCTCGTCGAATGGGGATAGAGTGGCACGTGTTGGTCGATGGGGATGAGGCAGGAAAAAAATATGCGGCCACGGTGCGCAGCCTGCTCAACAACGATCGTGAAGCCGAACATCATCACCTGACGACGTTGCCCGCGCCGGATATGGAACACTTTATGTACCGGCAGGGGTTTTCCAGCGTTTATCACCGCGTGGCGCAATTGCCGGAAAACATCCCGATGAATATGCGCCGGGTGATCACCAAGGCGATTCACCGTTCATCGAAACCCGATCTGGCGATTGAAGTGGCGATGGAAGCCGGGCGGCGCGGTATTGAAGCCGTTCCGCCCTTGCTGAAGAAAATGTTTTCCCGCGTCGTCTGGCTGGCGCGCGGGAAAGCGGATTAACGCTGGACCATTTCGGTAATTTGCTGCTGGAGCTCGTCCAGCAGCGCATAGCGACGGCGGTACTCCGCGCGCTTCTTGCTGGCAATCTCTTCCATCGTTTTACGCGCCAACGTCAGCGGTAAAACGTAATCACCTTCCTCGTCGGCCTGTGCCCCCAACGACGTCCAGAAACTGTTGTAGTCGGCATGCAGCTTGCCGCGTTTTTTATGGCGGTAGCGCAGGCTGCGATAAATGTGCGTTTCGTTGCTGACGGCACGCACGTGAGCAACTGACAGCAGTGACCCCAGGGTTAACAGCGCATCCACCACCAGACGTTTCGGGAATAAGCCGTGGCAGGCTTTGGTGGCGGCTTGAATCAGCTGGTGCGGCACGTCCGCTTTCGCCCCTTGCAGGCCGCCGACAAAGAACGTGTCAACCCCGTTGTACTGGCACAGCGTAAACGTCAGTTCCGCCAGCACGGTGTCGTTCTCGTCCTGGAAAACAATCGTCGCTTCGCCTTCTTTATCCAGCATTGCATCCGCGCACAGACGAATGCTGTATTGCTGTCCGTCTTTACCACTAAGCGTGGTCAGCAGCGCGCCGCGTGGGGAAAGATAATGATTGGCGACGTTTTCCGGCAGTCTGGCCAGCAGCTGCTGGTAGTGCCAGCACAGCGCATCAATGGTTTGCTGGTGGCTCAGGTGCGTACACAGCCACGGCCGATGCAGTCGGCACGGCAGGCCGGGCTGTACGTTCAGAATTTGCATCAGCTGCGGTTGTTTCGCCAGACTGCCAAGCAGTTTACCGGTCATTCGCGGTGTGCTCAGCGAGCGCAGCAGGAATTTACGCCGGTACGCTGGGTTTTTCCACGCACGGCCGGGCGCAAGCGTGCCGGTCGACAGTAGTCGAAAAAGGTGCCAGCTGGATTCAGGTTGTGGATGCGCGGACGCGGAAAAATCGACAAGGCTCGACATAGGAAAAATCTCGTTAAGGAGGTTTTGCCTATTTAATCAACGGAACCTTCAACGTAATTTCAACAAATGCAAAGAATGTGAAGATTACATTTTGTTTATGAATGGTTTAAGTTTGGTGATGTTCATTTTTGGCTGTTTTCTACGCGCTGATGGCTTAGCGCGCAGAAATTTACATTAAGGCTGATGGAACAAGCCCGACATTTGGCTTTGAATTGCATCCATCAGTTCATAGCGACGGCGATATTCCGCACGTTTTTTACTTGCGATTTCAGCAATATCCTTGCGGGCGATGGCGACCGGAATATGGTAGTAGCCCTCGTTGTCGCGTTCGCCGCCCACCGCTTCCCAAAACGTGTCGTAATCGGAAAGAATCTTTTTATTCTTATCCTGGTAGCGTTCGCCGCGGAAAATGTGCACATCGTTACTGACGGCCAGGATCTGATCCACGTGCAGGCGTTCAGCAAAGCGGCATACAGCTTCCATGACCAGGCGTTTCGGGAACAGACCGTGGCAGGATTTGGTGGCATTCTGGATGGCTTCATGCGGCAAATCGCGTTTGCCGCCCTGGAGGCCGCCAATAAACAGCGTGCGCTGGTTCTGGTAGTCAAGCAGGGTGAAGGTCATCTCCGCCAGCACATCGCCGTCGGCGTTGCGCATCAGAATAGTGCTATCGCCTTCTTTATCCAGATTAATCTGCATGGTCAGCTCAAGAGTAAAGGTGTCACCATTTTTCCCTTCAATCTGCGCCAGCGTTAAGGCCTGTGTATTCAGGTAGGTGGTTAACTCTTCGGAGGACATCGCCTCTGACAGCAGCGTATAGTGATAACGCAGCGCGTCCAGCACCTGGTGACGGCTAAAATTTACCGCCAGATACGGGCGATGCAGACGCACCGGCAGGCGCGGCTGGCGCGTAAGCAGCGTATCCAGATGGGACCATTGGGACAGTTCGTTCATCCATTCGCGGCTCAGACGTGGCATCAGTAAAGAGCGCAGCATAAACTTCCGACGAAAGCTACGCTTGTTCCAGAATTCACCGGGGCGCCATTGCCCGCTAAACAGGCTAAAAAAGAGGCCGAGGGCGGAAGGGTGGCGGGAAGACTCGAATGAATTTTCGCTGAGCTGTGACATGGTTTACTATCCAGAATTACATATGAATGGCGATTTTAACATCACCATGATGAATCAATTAGCGGGGCAGGGGTATTTGCTCAGACTTTTCTTGGTTTGTTTAGCTTGCATTGAAGTTTGATTTCACATTGTGTCGATATTTTCGGGGATTTCAGGATTTTATGATCATCAAGGGAAAACTAAAAAAACGCTACTGGCTGATGCTTGCCGTGCTTATCGTGGCGCTCATTGCCGTCTGGAAAATGCTCAACGCACCGTTGCCCAATTACCAGACGCTCATTGTGCGCAAAGGCTCGCTTGAGCAGAGCGTGCTGGCCACCGGTAAGCTTGACGCGCTGCGCAAAGTTGACGTCGGCGCGCAGGTGAGCGGGCAGTTGAAAACCCTGTCAGTGAACATCGGCGATAAGGTGGTAAAAGATCAGCTTTTAGGGGTGATTGACCCTGAACAGGCGCAGAATCAGATTAAAGAAGTGGAAGCGACGCTGATGGAGCTTCGCGCGCAGCGCAAACAGGCAGAAGCGGAATGGAAGCTGGCGAGCGTCACCTTCTCACGCCAGCAACAGCTGGCGAAAACTCAGGTCGTTTCGCGCCAGGATCTGGATACCGCCGCCACCGATATGGCGGTAAAACAGGCGCAAATAGGTACCATTGATGCGCAGATTAAACGCAATCAGGCCTCACTCGATACAGCCAAAACCAACCTTGACTACACCCGTATTGTGGCGCCGATGCGTGGCGAAGTGACGCAAATTACCACGCTACAAGGGCAGACGGTGATAGCCGCTCAGCAGGCGCCCAACATTCTGACGCTGGCGGATCTCAGCACCATGCTGGTGAAAGCTCAGGTTTCCGAAGCCGATGTCATTCATCTCAAACCGGGACAGAAAGCCTGGTTTACCGTACTTGGCGACCCGCTGACGCGCTACGAAGGCACCCTGAAGGATATTCTGCCGACGCCGGAAAAAGTCAACGACGCCATCTTCTACTATGCCCGTTTTGAAGTGCCGAACCCTAACGGTGTACTGCGTCTGGAGATGACCGCGCAGGTGCATATCCAGCTCGGTGGCGTCAACGATGTGTTGACCATTCCGCTGTCGGCGCTAGGCGATAGCGTAGGGGATAACCGTTACAACGTGCGTCTACTGCGCAACGGTGAAGTCAAGACGCGTGAAGTGGTCATCGGTGCGCGCAATGACACTGACGTAGAGATTGCCAAAGGGCTTGAAGCGGGCGATGAGGTGATCATTGGAGAAGGTAAAGCCGGAGCGGAAAAATGACCGCACTGCTTGAGCTAACCCAGATTCGCCGCAGCTACCCGTCGGGAGACGGCAGCGTTGAGGTCCTCAAGGGTATCTCACTGCAAATTAACGCCGGCGAGATGGTGGCGATCGTCGGGGCTTCTGGTTCGGGGAAATCGACGCTGATGAATATTCTCGGCTGCCTCGATAAGCCGACCAGCGGCACCTACCGCGTGGCGGGAACCGATGTGGCGACGCTGGACGGCGATGCGCTGGCCGCGCTGCGCCGCGAGCACTTTGGCTTTATTTTTCAACGTTATCACCTGTTGTCGCACCTGACGGCGGCGCAGAATGTGGAAGTGCCGGCGGTGTACGCGGGCGTGGAGCGCAAGGCGCGGCTGGCGCGGGCAAAGGAGCTGTTGCAACGTCTGGGGCTGGCGGATCGCGTCGATTATGCGCCTTCTCAGCTCTCCGGCGGTCAGCAGCAGCGGGTGAGTATTGCCCGCGCGCTGATGAACGGCGGCCAGGTGATCCTTGCCGATGAACCCACCGGCGCGCTCGACAGTCGCTCTGGTGAAGAGGTGATGGCGATTCTCCATCAGCTTAAAGAGCAAGGGCACACGATTATTATCGTCACCCACGACCCGCAGGTGGCCGCGCAAGCAGAGCGCGTGATTGAGATTCGCGACGGTGAAATTGTCCATAACCCTCCGGCGCGACAGACGACGGTCGCCCCACGTCAGCCGGTGATACAGGCGGCTTCCGGCTGGGGGCAGTTCAGCAATAGTTTCCGTGAAGCGCTGTCGATGGCCTGGCTGGCCATGGTGGCGAATAAAATGCGCACGTTGCTGACCATGCTCGGCATTATTATCGGTATCGCCTCGGTGGTATCGATTGTGGTGGTGGGCGATGCGGCCAAACAGATGGTGCTGGCGGATATCCGTTCCATAGGCACCAATACTATCGATGTCTATCCGGGGAAAGATTTCGGCGATGACGATCCGCAGTATCAGCAGTCGCTGAAGTATGACGATCTGCTGGCGATCGAAAAGCAGTCGTGGGTCAGCTCGGTGACGCCGTCGGTATCAAAGAATCTACGCATCCGCGCTGGGAATATCGACGTTGCGGCCAGCGTGCAGGGCATTGGTCAGCACTACTTCAACGTTTATGGCATGACCTTCAGCGAGGGCAATACCTTTAATGGTGTCCAGGCCGCAGAACGCGCGCAGGTGGTGGTGCTCGATAGCAATACGCGTCGGCAGCTGTTCCCCAATAAGGCCAGCGTGGTGGGGGAAGTGATACTGGTGGGTAATACGCCGGCGACGGTGATTGGCGTAGCGGATGAGAAACAGTCGATGTTTGGCAGCAGCAAGATTCTGCGCGTCTGGTTACCGTATTCAACGATGTCCGGGCGGGTGATGGGGCAGGCGTGGCTGAACTCCATCACCGTGAGGGTGAAAGAGGGCTACGACAGCAGTCTCGCCGAACAGCAGTTGACCCGACTGCTCAGTCTGCGTCACGGCAAGAAAGATTTCTTCGTCTGGAATATGGACAGCATCTTGAAAACGGCAGAACGCACCACACATACATTACAGCTGTTCTTAACGCTGGTGGCGGTGATCTCGCTGGTGGTTGGCGGTATTGGCGTGATGAATATCATGCTGGTGTCGGTGACGGAACGGACGCGGGAAATCGGCATTCGTATGGCGGTCGGCGCGCGGGCCAGTAACGTCCTGCAGCAGTTTTTGATTGAGGCGATTCTGGTGTGCCTGGTGGGTGGCGCACTGGGTGTCACGCTGTCGTTGATGATTGCGCTGCTGCTCCAACTGGTGCTGCCGGGCTGGGAGATTGGTTTTTCGCCGCTGGCGCTGTTGACGGCGTTTATCTGCTCAACCCTCACCGGTGTGCTCTTTGGCTGGCTACCGGCGAGGAACGCGGCGCGGCTCGACCCGGTCGATGCGCTGGCGCGGGAATAACGGCGAAAAATAAATGAAAAAATGCCAGTCAGAAGGACTGGCATTTTGACGGCGGGATGTACACAATGGGGCAGTAAACTAGGCGGCTGTTTCTGCTTCCACGGGGATAATCAGGCTAGCATGATTACCTTTCGGCCCCTCGTGGACATCAAACTGGACGGCTTGTCCGGCTTTTAACGTTCTGTACCCATCCATCTGGATGGTGGAGTAATGGGCGAAGATGTCCTCGCCACCGCCTTCCGGGCAAATGAAACCGAACCCTTTGGCATTGTTGAACCACTTAACAGTACCCATTTCCATACTTCGACATCCTTCGTAACTCTATTATACGTTTATAAGTAGATGGAATGAACCGGTGGTGGAGTCAGGAGTTGTTCAAAACCTCACCAACTCTCGCCAGTACAATTTAGATATTTCGCACAGTGCGTCAAGCGTTTGCGGAGGGCTAAAGGGGTAAAATGCATCAAAATTTGAAGCAGTTAACGCTATTGACGGGAATGTGACAGAGTTCGCGAATGGCAGCTATAGGTGATAGTTATCTATGATCTACAGTAAATTGAGAGCCTGTATGTGCAAGAACGAAAGGTAACGTGCTGGCCGGGGAAATGTGTCATTAATCCTGTCAATAATACGGAGCCATACGTGTACGCAGCCTCGTCAGCAGCAATTGATGACACCGACGATGATGACTGACAATGAGTAAGACCAGAGACTGGCTGGACTTCGACCAGCTTGCGGCAGATAAACTTCAGGATGGGCTTAAACCCCCGTCAATGTATAAAGTGATATTGGTCAATGATGATTACACTCCGATGGAGTTTGTTATTGACGTGTTACAAAAATTCTTTTCTTATGATGTAGAACGCGCAACACAGTTGATGCTAACGGTTCACTATCAGGGTAAAGCAATTTGTGGTGTTTTTACGGCAGAAGTCGCCGAAACCAAAGTTGCGATGGTGAATCAGTACGCGAGGGAGAACGAGCATCCGCTACTGTGTACGCTGGAACAAGCCTGATACAGGCATGAAAATTGGGGGGAGGTGCCTATGCTCAATCAAGAACTGGAACTCAGTTTAAACATGGCTTTCGCCAGAGCGCGCGAGCACCGTCACGAGTTTATGACTGTCGAGCATCTGTTGCTGGCTCTGCTTAGCAATCCATCGGCCCGTGAAGCGCTGGAAGCGTGCTCGGTTGATTTGGTGGCGCTGCGTCAGGAACTCGAAGCCTTCATCGAACAAACCACGCCGGTTCTGCCGGTCAGTGAAGAAGAGCGTGAAACGCAACCGACGCTCAGCTTCCAGCGTGTTCTGCAACGCGCGGTCTTCCACGTCCAGTCTTCCGGGCGTAGCGAAGTGACCGGCGCTAACGTCCTGGTGGCGATTTTCAGCGAGCAGGAGTCGCAGGCCGCCTATCTGCTGCGCAAACATGAAGTCAGCCGTCTCGACGTGGTGAACTTTATCTCTCACGGCACGCGTAAAGACGAGCCAAGCCAGCCTTCCGATTCCGGAAATCAGCAACCTAATGAAGAGCAAGCAGGCGGGGAGGAACGTATGGAAAACTTCACCACCAACCTTAATCAGCTTGCTCGTGTTGGGGGCATTGACCCGCTGATCGGTCGCGACAAAGAGCTTGAGCGCGCCATTCAGGTGCTGTGCCGCCGTCGTAAAAACAACCCGCTGCTGGTGGGGGAATCCGGCGTCGGGAAAACGGCGATTGCCGAAGGTCTGGCATGGCGCATTGTGCGCGGTGACGTGCCGGAAATCATGGCCGACTGCACTATCTACTCACTGGATATTGGCTCGCTGCTGGCGGGCACCAAATACCGCGGTGATTTCGAAAAACGCTTTAAAGCGCTGCTCAAGCAGTTAGAGCAGGATACCAACAGCATTCTGTTCATCGACGAAATCCACACCATTATCGGTGCGGGTGCCGCGTCGGGGGGCCAGGTGGACGCGGCAAACCTGATTAAACCGCTGCTCTCCAGCGGCAAGATTCGGGTGATGGGCTCGACCACCTACCAGGAATTCAGCAATATCTTTGAGAAGGACAGGGCGCTGGCGCGTCGTTTCCAGAAAATTGATATTACCGAACCGTCGGTAGAAGAGACCGTGCAGATTCTGAACGGCCTGAAACCGAAATACGAAGCACACCATGACGTACGCTACACCGCCAAAGCGGTGCGCGCGGCGGTGGAACTGGCGGTGAAATACATCAACGATCGTCATCTGCCGGATAAAGCGATTGATGTCATTGATGAGGCTGGCGCCCGCGCTCGCCTGATGCCGGTGAGCAAGCGTAAGAAAACGATTAACGTGGCGGACATTGAATCCGTGGTCGCGCGCATTGCGCGTATCCCGGAGAAAAGCGTCTCCCAGAGCGATCGCGATACGCTGAAAACGCTCGGCAATCGCCTGAAAATGCTGGTATTTGGTCAGGATAACGCCATCGATGCGCTGACGGAAGCGATTAAGATGAGCCGTGCGGGTCTCGGCCACGAGCATCGCCCGGTGGGCTCCTTCCTGTTTGCTGGCCCGACAGGGGTAGGTAAAACGGAAGTGACCGTCCAGCTGGCGAAGGCGATGGGCATTGAGCTGCTGCGGTTCGATATGTCTGAATATATGGAACGCCACACGGTGAGCCGCCTGATCGGCGCGCCTCCGGGATACGTTGGTTTTGATCAGGGCGGCCTGCTGACCGATGCGGTGATTAAGCATCCGCACGCGGTGCTGCTGCTGGACGAAATCGAAAAAGCGCACCCGGACGTCTTCAACCTGCTGTTGCAGGTGATGGACAACGGCACGCTGACGGATAACAACGGTCGTAAAGCCGATTTCCGTAACGTGGTGCTGGTGATGACCACCAACGCCGGCGTACGTGAAACCGAGCGTAAATCGATTGGTCTTATCCAGCAGGACAACAGCACCGACGCGATGGAAGAGATCAAAAAGATCTTTACGCCAGAGTTCCGTAACCGTCTGGACAACATTATCTGGTTCGATCATCTGTCTACCGACGTGATCCATCAGGTGGTGGATAAGTTCATCGTCGAGCTGCAGGTTCAGCTGGATCAGAAAGGCGTCTCGCTGGAAGTGAGCCAGGAAGCCCGCAACTGGCTGGCCGACAAAGGCTACGACCGGGCGATGGGCGCGCGTCCAATGGCGCGTGTGATTCAGGATAACCTGAAGAAACCGCTGGCTAACGAACTGCTGTTTGGTTCGCTGGTGGACGGCGGTCAGGTGACCGTGGCGCTCGATAAAGAGAAAAATGCGCTGACCTACGGCTTCCACAGTGCCCAGAAGCACAAACCGGAAGCGGCGCATTAACGGCGAGCACTCGCATTAAAACGAAAACCGAGCTGATAGTGGCTCGGTTTTTTTTTGTCTCTCGTTTCTCGGGCGACGTTGACAGATCATTTTCGCAAATTTGAACTGTTGAATAATAACCCGACGTAAGCCGCGGCATGCTAACGACAGGATTTAGCCGAACGGTGGGATGATGTTGACAAAAGTGTTATCGGTGATGTTGCTGACGTGTGCCTTATTTTCTGGCCAACTGATGGCGGGGCATAAAGGCCACCAATTTTTGTGGGTTAAGAACGTCGGTCACCAGCTACGCCATGAGGCTGATAGCGATGAACTGCGTGTGGTGGCGGAAGAGTCGGCGGAAGGGTTGCGGGATAGCCATAACTGGCGAAAGGCGCATAAACCCGACACTTATGTTTTATGATACGGATGAAAGAAAGCCAAAAAAATGCCCCGCATAAGCAGGGCATCACATTCGGCAAATAGCGCTCGGCGAACTTCGCGCCAGACGCTCATTATCTGCGGTGATTAGCGACTACGGAAGACAATGCGGCCTTTGCTCAGGTCGTACGGGGTCAGCTCAACAGTCACTTTGTCGCCCGTCAGGATGCGGATATAGTTTTTGCGCATTTTACCGGAGATATGTGCAGTAACCACGTGTCCGTTTTCCAGTTCTACGCGGAACATGGTATTAGGTAACGTTTCAAGAACGGTACCCTGCATTTCAATATTGTCTTCTTTGGCCATCTAATCCTCTGGGGTATCACTACCGTAATTTGAACCGGCAAGATAATGCCGAAGTTCATCATGTAAGTAAAGAATTGTCCGTCTTAATCGGCGAAAGTCGTTTTTGCGCATTACCCTTTCACCACACCAAAACAGCGTGTGATGGGCGCGAACCAGACCGGAAATAGCAGGATAAACGTGGGCGTTATCTGACTCGAATGATTCCCAAACGGCGGCGGGGCAAAAGGCAGAAGCGACTCTCGTCGGCAATTATATCATCCTGATGGAAATTGTGCTGAAAACATTTACGCTTCAGGTGAAAAGAGCTGCCCCGGAACCCAGAATTTGTCCTCCAGCGGCTGCATGCGTAGCGTATTGAGATATTCAAGGTAGTCGCGGCGAGGTATCTCTATCGCGCCCAGAGACGCGGTATGGCTGTTTAACACCTGGCAGTCAATCAGTTTGCCGCCCGCACGGCTAAACGCCTCACAGAAGACGTACAGCGCGGTTTTAGAGGCATTCTCCGCGCGGCTGAACATAGACTCGCCGCAAAACAGCTCGCCCATCGCGACGCCGTACATGCCGCCAACCAGCGTTTCTCCCTGCCAGACCTCGATAGAATGCGCGTGACCCAGCTCATGCAGGCGATGGTAGGCCTGGCTGATGCTGGTGGTGATCCAGGTGCCTTCGTGGCGATCCTGCGCGCAGCCCTCGATGACCTGACTAAAGGCATAATTGAGCGTGACGCGATAGGGCGACTGGCGATGAAAGCGTTTCATACTGCGGCTGAGATGGAACTGCTCGGGCCACAGCACGGCGCGAGGATCCGGCGACCACCAGAGGATCGGGTCGCCGGGCGAAAACCACGGGAAGATCCCGCGTTGATAGGCCATTAGCAGACGCGCGGGGCCAAGATCGCCGCCGAGCGCCAGCAGCCCGTTGGGTTCACGTAATGCGCCCTCCGGGGAGGGAAAAGCAATCGAATGACGAGAAAGCTGCACAAGGCGCATGTCGCGAAAACCCCACGAAACTAAGTTAACTCAATCATAGTCTACAGACGCTGTTTGAACTGGTAGTAACGGCCTTGTTTTGCCAGCAGTTCTGTATGATTACCTTGCTCAATAATTTGCCCGTTGTCCATGACAATTATCCGATTAAAGCGCGCCAGGCCACGCAGGCGGTGGGTAACCATCAGCAGCGTTTTTTCGCGCATGACTTCAGCCAGCAGTTCAAGAATCTGGCTTTCGGTGGTGGCGTCCAGTCCTTCGGTCGGTTCGTCCAGCAGCATCAGCGGCCCATCGTGCAATAGCGCACGGGCAATGCCCAGACGGCGCAGTTCGCCGCCAGAAAGCTGGCGGCCGCCTTCGCCAAGCCAGCTGTTGAGACCGGCATCTTCCAGCAATTTCTCCAGCCCCGTGCGACGCAGTACGTCACTAAGCATATCGTCGGTGGCATCTGGCCGGGCCAGCAGCAGGTTGTCGCGCAGCGTGGCGCTGAACAGATGCACGCGCTGAGGCACCAGACTCATGGTCTGACGCAGTGTCTGCTCATCGAACTGATTAAGCGCGATATCGTTGAGCAAAATGCTGCCCTGCTGCGGATCCCATGCGCGGGTTAGCAGTTGCAGGAGCGTTGATTTGCCGCAGCCGGTGCGCCCGAGGATAGCGATATGCTCCCCGGCAGCCACGTGCAGCGAGAGATTTTCCAGCGCGGGTTGCGTCTGCTCTGGATAGGTAAAGGCGACCTCCTTCAGCGTGAGCGCTACCTGCTGTGGACGAACGCTGGCCTGCTGCGGGAAAGTGACTTCCGGCTGTTGCTCGATAATCTGGCTCACGCGCAGCGCTGACGCAATCACCTGTCCCAAATGCTGGAACGCGCCGGTCACCGGGGCCAGAGCTTCAAAGGCCGCCAGCGCGCAGAAAACAAACAGTGCAATCAATGCGCCCGGCTGGGCGATATCGCCCACGCCGCCGGCGGCAAGCCACAACATCGCGACCACGGCTGCGGCGCCAATCAGCAGCATCAGCGCCTGAGACAGCGCGGTCAGTTCAGACTGGCGGCGCTGCGCGTCGTGCCAGTTAAGCTCCGTCTGTTCCATCTGTTTACGATAGCGATCGCTGGCGTTGAAAATGGTCAGCTCCGCCTGTCCTTGCAGCCAGCCGGTGAGCTGCTGACGATACTGACCGCGCAGCGTAGTGAGCTGCTCGCCGGTGGGTTTACCCGCGCGATAAAACAGCGGTGGCAGTATCAGCAGCGTGGCGAGCATAATTCCGCCGAGCGTCAGGGCCAGATTGACGTCCAACAGGCTTAATCCGGCGGTAACGACCAGGATAACCACCAGCGCGCCAACCAGCGGAGAAATCACGCGCAGATAGAGATGATCCAGCGTATCGACATCGGCCACCATGCGGTTGAGCAGCTCGCCCTGACGAAAACGCGCCAGCCCGGCAGGTGAGAGCGGCAGCAGTTTGCTGAAGGTGAAGACGCGCAGATGCTGCAAGACGCGGAAAGTGGCGTCATGGCTGACCAGACGTTCAAAGTAACGCCCGGCGGTACGGATAATCGCCGCGCCGCGCACGCCCGCCGCAGGCAGCATGTAGTTAAAACTGTAAGCGCCGGCAAACCCGACCACCGCCGAAGCGGAGAGGAACCAGCCGGAAAGCGTCAGCAAGCCAATGCTGGCGAGCAGCGTCACAATCGCCAGAACCACGCCGAGGCTTAATAGCCATTTATGGCGTTTATAGAGCGCCAGATAAGGCAACAGTGCGCGCATTTAGATCTCCTCCTGACGATTGGCCAGCAGGCTGGCGAAAACGCCGTTGGCTGCAACCAGCTGCGAATACGAGCCTTGCTCGATAATCTGGCCGTTTTCCATAACCCAGATAGCGTCCCACTCGGTAATACCTTCCAACTGGTGGGTGACCATCAGGGTCGTTTGTTGCGTTGAGGCTTCACCCAGCGCCTGCATGACGCGCTGTTCGCTATGAGCATCAAGGCTGGCGGCAGGTTCATCAAGCAGCAGCAGACGGCAAGGAGCGAGGAGAGCGCGGGCGACGGCGACGCGCTGCGCCTGGCCGACGGAGAGGCGCGCGGACTGCTCGCCAGCCGCGGTATCAATGCCGTCAGGAAGCTGCGGCAGAAACTCATTGACCCACGCTTTTTCCAGTGCCTGATGCAGTTGTTCTTCGCTGGCCTCCGGGTTGCCCAGCAGCACGTTCTCGCGCAGCGTGGCGGCCGGCAGCTGTGGATTTTGACCGACCCAGCTCATCAATCGATGCCAGCTTTCCGGTTGCAGGTGACGGAGTTCGATACCGTTGACCTTCAGCGAACCGCTGTAGGGGAGGAAACCGGCCAGTGCGTTCAACAGCGAGCTTTTACCGGAACCACTTTGCCCCACCAGCACCACTCGCTGCCTGGCATTGAGCGTGAAGTTGAGCGGGCCGACGAGCATTTTGCCTTCCGGCGAAGTGATGAACAGATCTTTCGCGCAAAGCGACACCGGCTCGCTGGTCTCCAGTATCTGCTCACCCTGTTCAGGGTGCGCCAGCGGCGCTTCAAGGAAGGTTTTCAGGCTGTCGGCAGCGCCTACCGCCTGGGCTTTGGCGTGGTAAAAGGTCCCCAAATCTCGTAGCGGCTGGAAGAATTCAGGGGCCAGAATCAGCGCCAGGAAGCCGGAGGAGAGCGTGACCGCCGCGCCGTAGCTGCCAAAATTCAGCTCACCGAGGTATGAGAAACCGAAATAGACCGCCACCAGTGCAATTGAAAGGGAGGTGAAAAACTCCAGTACGCCGGAGGAGAGGAACGCCAGGCGCAGAACTTCCATGGTGCGCTGGCGAAAATCCTGCGAGGCTTCGCGGATATTGTCGGTCTCGGCTTTTCCACGGCCAAAAATACGTAAGGTATCCATGCCGCGCAGACGGTCCAGGAAGTGGCCGCTCAAGCGCGCCAGGGCCAGGAAGTTGCGGCGGTTGGCGTCGGCGGCGCCCATGCCGACCAGCGCCATAAACAGCGGGATCAGCGGAGCGGTGGCCAGCAGTATCAACGCGGCGACCCAGTTGGACGGGAAAATGGCGACGACGATCAGCAGCGGCACGCAGGCAGCCAGCGCCATCTGTGGCAGGTAGCGGGCGTAGTAGTCGTGCATATCGTCAATTTGCTCAAGAATCAGCGTCGCCCAACTGCCGGCCGGCTTGCCCTGAATCCACGCCGGGCCAGCCTGTTGCAGACGGTCCAGCACCTGACGGCGAATCTCAAAGCGAATCTGTTGCCCGGCATGAAAACCGACCCGCTCGCGCAGCCACACCACCCAGGCGCGGAGGACGAAAACCAGCACCAGCTGAATAAACGGCATCAGCAGCGCCTCGCGCGGAATGTTCTCCATAATCATATGGTGAAGGATGCGGGCCAGCAGCCACGCCTGAGCAATAATCAGTATCCCACTGGCGAAGCCGAGCAGGCGGGAGAGCATCAACCAGCGGCGAGACAGGACGCTTTGCTGTTTGAGCCAGCGGGTGAGTTCTTGTTGGCGACTTTTATTCATTGGGCGCTTAGCAGGTGGCTTATGGATAATGGTTTCAGTTATGGGCGCGGCAATGTTACATCGCAGAAAAAATAAAGGCGACTTATCGTCGCCTTTTTTACTTTTGTTACTGACTTGTAAAGATTATTTGCAGGCGTCGGCCAGACCGTCGAGGTAGCGTTCCGCGTCCAGCGCCGCCATACAGCCGGTGCCCGCAGAGGTGATTGCCTGACGGTAAATGTGGTCCATTACGTCGCCCGCAGCGAACACGCCCGGGATGCTGGTCTGGGTGGCGTTGCCGTGGATACCGGACTGCACTTTGATGTAGCCGTTTTCCAGCGCCAGCTGGCCTTCGAAAATCGCCGTGTTTGGGCTGTGACCGATAGCCACGAACAGACCTGCGACGTCCAGCGATTCAATATCATCGCTCTCGGTTGAACGCAGACGCAAACCGCTCACGCCCATCTGATCGCCGGTCACTTCTTCCAGCGTACGGTTGGTGTGGAGCACGATATTGCCGCTTTCCACTTTATCCATCAGACGCTTGATGAGGATTTTCTCCGCGCGGAAAGAATCACGACGGTGAATCAGGTGCACTTCTGATGCAATGTTGGACAAGTACAGCGCTTCTTCTACTGCGGTGTTGCCGCCGCCGATGACCGCCACTTTCTGATTACGATAGAAGAACCCGTCGCAGGTCGCGCAGGCGGAAACGCCGCGGCCTTTAAACGCTTCTTCCGACGGCAGACCCAGATAACGGGCAGACGCGCCGGTAGCGATGATTAACGCATCGCAGGTGTATTCGCCGCTGTCGCCGGTAAGACGGAACGGACGGTTTTGCAGATCCACGCTGTGAATGTGGTCAAAAATAATTTCGGTTTCAAATTTGGTCGCATGCTCGTGCATACGTTCCATCAGCAGCGGACCGGTCAGATCGTTCGGATCGCCAGGCCAGTTTTCCACCTCGGTGGTGGTGGTCAGTTGACCGCCTTTTTCCAGCCCGGTAATCAAAACCGGTTGCAGGTTTGCGCGTGCAGCATAGACCGCAGCGGTGTATCCCGCAGGTCCAGAACCAAGGATTAGCAGCTTACTGTGTTTGGCCGTGCCCATGAGATCCCCATAATTGTTGGCAGACATTGTTCGGGATTGTAGGGAATTTGTAGACGTAAAAAAAGAGCACAGCGATTTTGTTAACGATATGTGTAATAGAGTGAGCCGATT
>NZ_JANEWH010000076.1:0-23457 GCF_028069715.1 Kluyvera sp. Awk 3
AACATACGGAATTCGAAAGCGATTTTCTCTGGCAAGCAGTTTAGGAATTTTCATGTCTTTTGGAAATTGATAGCGTTAATAACCATAGTATACTTGTGGTGTAAAATTATGTAACTTGATGTTTCTCCTGCGTGGAACTATACATAACTAAGTCATGTCACGAGCTATTGGTATTTTCTAATATTGCTCAGGCAATTACATATTATTCAGATAAAAATGAACTTCACTGCAAACGTCGTGAGGTTTTAGAGACATATGGAAATCAAGGAGCATCAATGTCTTGCTTAAATACTAAGTTATCTAAAATATCAATAATGATTGGTATTCTTCTGTCAACATCAACTGAAATTGCTAAGGCCCAAACGATAGCCGACAGCACGTCAGTTAACTTACCAGTGAACCATTCATCGGTAAGCAATACTTCTAATACTCCTGAGCTACATGCTCTGAATGCGGGATCTATTCTGTCATCAGGTACATTGAATATTTCTACCACAGGAGGCAACTCCGAGGGGGTGCTTGCCCAATCGGGGGGAACAGTCAATCTCAATGGCAACTCAATTATCACGACATCGGGCAATGATTCATCCGGAATTAAAGTGGATGGTACCGATTCCTCTGTAACTAGTCAGGGGGACCTCAGTATTACAGCGAATGGAAGCTCATATGGCATATATGCATTGAACGGCGGTAAAGTTGACGTTTCTGGCGGAACATTAAACGTAACGGCTAACAATGATGCATCAGTTAACGGCCCATATAGCGCAATTGAAGCTAACGGAAGCGGAACAGCGGTAGTTATCAATGCTGGAGGACTGATTCAGACCTCATCTCTTCTCCCCTCCGGAGGCGGGGTAAACTCGTCTGCAGTTTCTGCATCAAACGGGGCAAGCATCGTACTTAATGGCACATCATCGTCTAAATTAAATATCAAAACAGTTGGGGATACCGCGCATGGTATCTCAATGGACGCAAATGGTGTGGGTACTACCGTGCATGGCAGTCATTTAGCAATCTCCACATCTGGCGCAAATGCTAATGGCGTATTTGTTGGTGATGATTTTTCGCTTAGCGACTCAACCGTAAATACATCCGGGGCAGATGCAGACGGTATTAAATTGCTGGGTAGCAATAGCCATGGCGCGATACAAGATTCATCTATCACTACCAGCGGTGCGAGTGCCGATGGTATTTCTGCTATAACAGGTGGAGTGTCAGAACTCAATAGCGTATCAATCAACACTACTGGTGATGACTCTTCTGGCATATACGCCAGTAATTCAGGAAAAGTGAGCTCGCAAGGTCTCTTAAGTATCAACTCAACTGGGAGTGGTTCAGCGGCGATTGTTGCTCAAGATAATAGTAACATCGAAATTCGCGATCAATTCAACATTGTAAGTACAGGTGATGATGCGTCGGCTATATCTGCTACAGATAGCAGCACAATCACATTGTCAGGGAATGGTGTTGTAGAAAAGAATTCATCATCGTCCATATTCACAACCTCTGCGATTTATGCTGCCACCGGAAGTCATATTTCGCTTCAGGGTACTGATTCCATAAATGTCAACACAACAGGTGCGAACATTCATGGTGTTTATGTAGATGGCAATGGTGATGTGAACAACCCAACAGTTGTATCGCTCTCAAAAACGAACATTTCAACTTCAGGATTTGGCGCTCTTGGCGTATATGCCATAAACCAAGGAGCCACCACCAATGTTACTGATAGCTATATAAACACAAAAAATTCATCTGCTGCCGGTCTCATGACAAGGGATGGTGCAGTAGCCAATATTAGCAATTCAAATATACTTACCGAAAATCATATTTCAGCCGCCGTACGGGCTGTTTCTGGTGGCACGATCAATGCGACAAATAGTGCATTTGAAACCAAAGGCAACTATTCTCCTGGCGTTTCTCTTGAAGGTGGTAATGTAGTTCTTAATAATACAACTGTTAAAACTGAAAATAGCATACAAAGTCCAGCGATTCTGCAAAATCGTGGTGTATCTACGCTTTCAATGACTGGTGGTGAATTATCTTCACTTGCTGGTGAGTCTATTTATGCTATAGAAGGCGACGGCACAATCGAGTTAAATGGGGTTAATGCAACCGTTAACAATGGGATATTTATTAATAATACTGGCGCAGCAGAGTTAGATGTCACCGCTGATAATAACTCTGTAATCATGGGAGATGCGCTTAACACATCGTCATCTACGGCTTCACTTTCACTGAATAATAGCGCTGTCTGGACAGGTAAATCTGTTGATATGACAAGTCTTAACATTTCCAATAGTAGTCAATGGAATGTGACTGGGGACTCAAACGCTGAAACCATTACATTAAATAACGCCTTGGTTAACTTCCAAAGTAGTAGTGTTAATGATGTTAAGAACATTACGACTAATTCTTTATCCGGGAATAATGGAACAATAAACTTTAATACTGTACTTAATGAAGGTGACTCTAACTCAGTTACAGATAAAATTATAGTTAACGGCGATGCCACGGGTAGCTATAAGATCAATATCAATCAGATTGGTGGAAATGGCGCACTGACGGTAAACGATGGAATTAAACTTGCGTCCATCAGTGGTCAGGACTCTACTTCCATAGCGCTATCAAAACCTGTTGTAGCTGGTGCATATGAATATCTTGCGTATAACGGTGGCCAATCTGGCAATGGATGGTATTTGCGTTCGATTTTAGAACCGACTCCAGAGACGACCCCAAACCCAAATTCGAATCCGACCCCAACATCGAAGCCATCATATAACCCATCAGTGCCTGGCTACGTTATCGCCCCATACTTAAACCGCATGTATGGTTATCAGACCGTTGGTACTTTGCATGAAAGGGTTGGTGAACAGGAAAACATTAAAAAAGAAAGCAATATGCCTCAGGCAGCCTGGGGGCGTATTGGCGGAGGTGAGACAAAATCCAGCGCAGATCGTTTTAACTATGATGCCGATACCTGGTTTGCCCAGCTTGGCGGCGATCTTTATAACAAATTTGCCGAGGATGGCACCAGAGTACATAGTGGTGTATTTGCCACATTCGGACAAGTGAGTACTTCTGCTAAGGATTCTGCTCGCGGAATATATAAAAATAGATCGACCACAACAGGTAAGATCAACGCTAAAGGCTACGGTTTTGGCGCTTATTACACATCATATTTTTCAAATGATGTGTATTTAGATACTGTGGCTCAATATACTCATTATCGTAATGATTATAATAGTATTTACGGTAGTGATGCTACCCAGAATGGTGATGGTATAACTTTATCTGTGGAAGCGGGTAAGCCGTTCAAATATACCAACGGTTTGTATCTGGAACCTCAAGTTCAGCTAATGTATCAATACCTTCATTTAGATGCGACAAATGATGGTATTGCCTATGTTAAATCAACATCAGATAACTCAGGCCTCGCTCGCATAGGCGGACGACTCGGTTATGATAGTGTTAAAACCTCCAAAGCGCATCCATATTTGACGGCAAACGTTCTCACCAATATTGGTCGTTCGCCAGACGTCACTGTGAGCTCAGTGAGAATGAACCAAAATTACTCTGATCAATGGTATGAACTAGGCGGTGGTTTTACCGGTGATATCACCAAAAACGCATCGTTATATGCTGATATGAAATATCAGCATGACTTTGAAGGGAATATGCATGGTTTTGCCGGTAATCTAGGCGTTCGGGTTAACTGGTAATTTTTAAAAGCGGTAGATTTGTATCTACCGCTTTTTACTTACCTACCAACATTACATATTCGACCCATCACTTAAACTGGTAGGCAGCCCTACAATCAACAGCCAGGGAATATTACGTTTATGTGTCTTACTGTATCACTGGCATCAAGCGCCCGAGAAAATCATGCGTACGGGCTACGCGCACTGGATATAGTGAAATCAGACTAGCAGCAAAAAAGCCCCATCAGAGAAGTGATGAGGCTATTGGCGACAACCATCCGGAACGTTCAACCGATTATTTTACTGACTCAATCAGTGTTGCGTATGACCCGTTTATTGTTAACGTCCATGCAGGGATAAATCCCCCGGCAGCGACTTCTGCATACGATGCCAGATCTCGCCACTTTCGTGCCCGTAGCGGCGCACCGTCTCATAGACCTTCTCGTACTCGCCCTTCTCACACAGCTCAATCAGCTTATGATAGAAGCCCAGGCCCAGCGCACGCGCTTCCGGGCTGGAGAAATAGTGGCGTCCCAAACGCGTATAGAGCCCTTTCATCCCGTTGAGGATCAGACCATAGATCGGATTACCGGAGGCAAACGCCAGACCACGGAACACGCTGTAATCCAGTTCAGCAAAAGCGTCGGCATGGTCGGCAACTTCACGCGTTGTCGCCAGCACTTCCAGCGCTTTCTCCGGGTGCTGACGGAATGCGGTACGAATATAGATGGTGGCGATATTGGTGCGCACTGACAGCAGATTATCAATCAGCTGCGGCACGCTGTCATGATCGAGACGCGCCAACGTTTCCAGGATATTAAGCCCGGATGTCTCCCAAAAATTGTTGACCTTCGTCGGTTTACCGTGCTGAATCGTCAACCAGCCATCTCGCGCCAGGCGTTGCAACACTTCACGTAAGGTAGTACGGGTAACCCCAATTAATTCAGAGAGTTCGCGTTCTGCCGGAAGAATCGACCCAGGTGGAAAACGGTTATTCCAGATGCTTTCGACAATATACTCTTCCGCGAAACCCGCCGGGCTTTGCGCCTTAATGACCATAGTAAAAATTCCATTACACAGCGTTGCAATTGGACTCATCATACCAGAGCCAACATTGAGCAGATAGCAGGGCAACGGAATTAAAAAGGGATCGCCGTTTCATTTTTCATATTTCGTGGCCGGACGGAAAAGGTGCACGCCGGGGGGAATTCTGGCGGTATATCTGTTTTAATGGTAAAAAATGTCATCTTTTCAGGAGGAAGACGATTGTCATGGAAATCTCTTACGGTCGCGCTCTGTGGCGCAACTTTCTTGGTCAGTCACCGGATTGGTACAAATTACTGCTGCTTATTTTCTTAGTGATCAATCCACTGGTGTTTTTGATCAATCCGTTTGTCGCCGGATGGCTACTGGTGGTGGAGTTTATCTTCACCCTGGCCATGGCGTTGAAGTGTTACCCACTGATTCCTGGCGGGCTGCTGGCTATTGAGGCCGTATTTATCGGCATGACGTCCGCTGAACACGTGCGCAACGAGGTGGCGGCTAATCTGGAAGTCCTGCTGCTGCTGATCTTTATGGTCGCCGGCATCTACTTTATGAAACAGCTGCTGCTGTTCATCTTTACCCGTTTGCTGCTGACCATTCGTAGTAAACGGCTGCTGTCGCTGGCCTTCTGTCTCGCCGCCGCGTTTCTGTCGGCATTCCTCGATGCCTTGACGGTGGTCGCCGTGATCATCAGCGTCGCGGTCGGCTTCTACAGCATCTATCATCGGGTGGTTTCCGCGCGACCGGATGATGACGACCTGCTGGACGACAGCCATATTGATAAACACTCGCGCGTGGTGCTGGAGCAGTTCCGCGCGTTCCTGCGCAGCCTGATGATGCACGCCGGTGTGGGGACCGCGTTGGGCGGCGTCATGACGATGGTCGGCGAGCCACAGAACCTGATTATCGCTAAGGTGGCGGGCTGGCATTTTGGTGAGTTTTTCCTGCGCATGTCCCCTGTCACCGTTCCGGTCTTTGTCTGCGGCCTGATCACCTGTCTGCTTTTGGAAAAGTTTAAAGCCTTTGGCTATGGCGCCGAACTGCCCGAACCCGTTCGTCAAATTCTTCATGATTTCGACGAGCGTAGCCGCAAACAGCGCTCACGCCAGGAGAGCATGCGCCTCATCGTTCAGGGGATTATTGGCGTCTGGCTGGTGCTGGCGCTGGCGTTACATCTGGCGGAGGTGGGGCTGATTGGCCTGTCGGTGATTATCTTCGCGACCTCATTTACCGGCATTACCGACGAGCACGCGATTGGTAAGGCGTTTACCGAAGCGCTGCCGTTTACCGCGCTGCTGACGGTGTTCTTCGCCGTCGTGGCGGTGATTATCGATCAACACCTGTTTGCGCCGATTATCGACTTCGTGCTGCAAGCTTCCCCGCACGCCCAACGCTCGTTGTTTTATCTGTTTAACGGTCTGCTGTCGTCGATTTCGGATAACGTCTTCGTGGGTACCGTGTATATCAACGAGGCCAAAACGGCACTCGATAACGGTGCGATCGATCTGCGTCAGTTCGAGCTGCTGGCCGTCGCTATCAACACCGGTACTAACCTGCCGTCGGTCGCCACGCCAAACGGTCAGGCGGCATTCCTGTTCCTGCTCACCTCCGCGCTTGCGCCGCTCATCCGCCTTTCCTATGGCCGTATGGTGTGGATGGCGCTGCCGTATACGATTGTGCTGACGCTGGTCGGCCTGCTGTGCGTTGAGTTTACCCTGCAGCCGATGATTGACTGGATGATGAATAAGGGAGTATTAGTACTTGCCACAATAACCCACTAATATAGCGGCGTTTATCGATGCCCGTCGGTTTTATCGCGGGCATTGCATCATCATTTACGAATTATTGCGTATAGCCAGATGGCAGGGCTATTGTTTTCGTTTACACTGCGTTTTCAAAGCACGTTCCAGGGAAATGATTATGTTGCGATATTTAAACCAGAGCTCACGTGGCCGCAGTGCCTGGTTATTACTGGCGTTAACCGCTTTTGCGCTTGAGTTAGTGGCATTATGGTTCCAGCATGTAATGCTGTTAAAGCCGTGCGTCCTGTGTATTTACGAGCGCTGCGCGCTGTTTGGCGTGATGGGCGCCGGGATTGTCGGCGCTATCGCACCGAAAAGCCCGCTGCGCTATGTGGCGCTGCTGATTTGGCTTTATAGCGCCTTCCGCGGGCTGCAGCTGGCCTGGGAGCACACGATGATTCAACTGCATCCGTCGCCGTTTATGACCTGTGATTTTATGGCCCGTTTCCCGAGCTGGCTGCCGCTTGATAAGTGGCTGCCTCAGGTGTTCGTCGCTTCCGGCGATTGCTCTGTGCGCCAGTGGGAATTCTTATCGCTGGAGATGCCGCAGTGGCTGGTGGGTATTTTTGCCGCCTACCTGATCGTGGCGCTGCTGGTGCTGATTGCCCAGCCGTTTAAACCGAAACGCCGCGACCTGTTTGGCCGCTAATTGTCGCTTGAGCCAGTGGCGATGCTATCGCTGCTGGCCCCTCTCCTACCAAATCCCCGCCAATGTCCCGATGCCATAACCGGCGACCAGCAGTAACCCCCAACCACCCAGATTGATCATAACCGCAAGTACTAACAGCTTTATTGAACTACGCATGTCCATCCCCACACCGATGCCGATAATATCTCTATCGGCAGAGTGCAGGAATTAAGGAGTGATTTTATTAACGAAAGAGTTAAAAGCGGGAGTGAAGCACGAAATCAGGCGTTAGTCAGCCCATTCTGGTTTATTCAAAATATGGTCTTGCCAGTCACGCACTTCTGACTCCTTCACCGCAATATGACGCACCGAAATACGCTCGCCATGCATCGCGGCTTTTGAACCGGTTATCAGCGGATGCCACTGCGGCAGCGGTTGACCTTCCGCCAGCAGACGATACGCGCAGGTATGCGGCAGCCACTCGAAGGTAGGCAGGTTATCGCGGGTCAGCTTGATACAGTCCGGCTCATAGTCGAAACGGCGTTCGTAGTTACGGCATTGGCAGGTCTTGATGTTTAGCTGTTTGCAGGCAACGTTGGTGAAGTAAATTTCGTCGGTGTCTTCATCCATCAGCTTGTGCAGGCAGCACTGGCCGCAGCCGTCGCACAGCGACTCCCATTCGGCATCGGTCATGTCGTCAAGGGTCTTGCTCTGCCAGAAAGGTAATTCGCTCATCGGGATGTCCACATCAAAAATCAGGGTGCTTCTTATAACCAGTCTGGCACAGGGATGCAAGTTTTGCCGCCCGATTGGGGCGGCAAGCAGGGATTACAGCACGCGGGTTGTCAGAGAATAGCCGTTAAACAGCACGTCCAGTTCATCACCACCGTGGAGCGGGCCGACGCCTTCCGGCGTACCGGTCAGCACCACGTCGCCCGGCTTGAGGGTGAAGAAGCGGCTCATGTAGGCAATCAGCGGCACGATTTTGTGGATCATATCCGCCGTCGAGCCCTGCTGACGCACTTCACCGTTCACCTTCAGGCCCAGCGTGGTATTTTGCGGGTCGCCTTCGAAGGCTGCCGCCGGGATAAAACCGGAGATCGGGCAGGAATTATCAAAGCCTTTCGCTTTTTCCCACGGTTGCCCGGCCTTTTTCATTTTGCTCTGCACGTCGCGCAGCGTGAGGTCCAGCGCGACACCATAACCCGCAATAGCCTGCATGACGTGATCTTCCGTCGCCTGACGCAGCGTCGCGCCAATCAGCACCGCCAGCTCTACTTCATGGTGCACTGACCCCAAGCCCTGCGGCAGAATCAGCGGCTGGCGCAAGTCGCAGAGTGCGGTTTCTGGCTTAATAAACAGCACGGGCTCTTCCGGCGTCGCGCTGCCCATCTCCTGGATATGCTTTGCATAATTACTGCCAACACAGACAACTTTGCTTACCGGGTAATCCAGCAGCGCACCCTGCCAGTTATGATGTTGATACATACTTTTCCCTTATTTGTTGTGTAACCAGGAACAGACATTAGCCGGAAGCGAAAACTATTCGCCCTTATTTTTGACGTCGGCCAGATGCTGTTTCAACAGATTTTCAGGCGGCGGTGGCATCTGTAAATAATAGCCCTGATCTTTTAACGCCTGTTTTACCTTTTCCAGATCGGCATTGATAAGCTTCTTGCGTCCGTCCAGCGGCAACAGCATCGCCAGCTGCGGCTGGCCGAAGCCCTGCATCAGTTCTTCCGGGACGCGAGAGAAATCGTCTTTTTTTTCGACATACAAATAGGTTTGATCACGTTTAGAACTACGATAAATCACACAAAACATACTTTATACTCGGAATTAGGACTGTGGTTACTTGCTTGAATATATTAGTGACTATAACATGACAGATAGTCTTCGGAATATCGCCGCGCGCGAAGCTGCGATAAATAGCAAATTGAGTAAGGCCAGGATGTCAAACACGCCAATCGAACTTAAAGGCAGTAGCTTCACCTTATCGGTGGTCCATTTGCATGATGCAAGACCCGAGGTTATTCGTCAGGCGTTAGAAGACAAGGTCGCCCAGGCTCCGGCTTTTTTCCGTCATGCCCCGGTTGTGGTCAACGTCAGCAACCTTGAAGAGTTTACCCAGTGGCGCGCGATTCAGCAGGCGATTATGGCTGCCGGTCTGCGTATCGTGGGCGTCAGCGGCTGTAAAAATCCGCAGTTCAAAGCGGCCATTGACCAATCGGGCCTTCCTTTACTGACTGAAGGTAAAGAAAAAGTTGTTCGTGCCGCGCCCGTTGAGCAGCCCAAACCCACTGAACCCGAGCCAATTGTTAGTCCGATCACAAAAACGCGAATGATTGATACGCCAGTACGTTCCGGTCAGCGCATTTATGCACCAAACTGTGATCTGATTGTGACAAGCCACGTCAGTGCAGGTGCTGAGCTGATTGCCGACGGTAATATTCACGTGTATGGCATGATGCGTGGACGCGTTCTGGCGGGCGCCGGCGGAGACCGGGAAGCACAAGTATTTTGTACCCACCTGGCTGCGGAGCTGGTCTCCATCGCCGGGGAATATTGGCTGAGCGACCAGATCCCAGCCGAATTTTATGGCAAAGCGGCGCGTCTGCGGTTAGACGACAGCGCTTTGACTATTCAACCGTTAAATTAATCCCTTTTTAACAAGGAATTTCTATGGCACGCATTATTGTTGTGACTTCAGGTAAAGGGGGCGTGGGTAAGACCACCTCCAGCGCGGCCATCGCGACTGGTTTGGCGCAGAAGGGAAAGAAAACGGTCGTTATCGATTTTGATATCGGTCTGCGTAACCTTGACCTCATCATGGGCTGCGAACGTCGCGTAGTGTATGATTTTGTTAACGTTATTCAGGGTGATGCCACGCTGAACCAAGCATTAATCAAAGATAAACGTACCGAGAATCTCTACATTCTGCCGGCTTCGCAGACGCGCGATAAAGATGCGCTGACTCGCGAAGGCGTCGAGAAAGTCCTCGACGAGCTGAAAAAGATGGAATTCGACTTCGTGGTCTGCGACTCCCCTGCGGGTATCGAAACCGGCGCACTGATGGCGCTGTACTTCGCCGACGAAGCCATCATCACCACCAACCCGGAAGTCTCCTCGGTACGCGACTCAGACCGTATCCTGGGCATCCTGGCCTCCAAATCCCGTCGTGCGGAAAATGGTGAAGAGCCGATTAAAGAGCACCTGCTGCTGACGCGCTACAACCCAGGCCGCGTGAGCAAAGGCGACATGCTGAGCATGGAAGATGTGCTGGAAATCCTGCGCATCAAACTGGTTGGCGTTATCCCGGAAGATCAGTCCGTCCTGCGCGCCTCAAACCAGGGTGAACCGGTTATTCTGGATACCGTGTCTGACGCAGGCAAAGCCTACGCTGATACTGTAGATCGTCTGTTGGGAGAAGAACGTCCTTTCCGCTTCATTGAAGAAGAGAAGAAAGGTTTCCTCAAACGCCTGTTCGGAGGATAAATTATGGCATTACTCGACTTTTTTCTCTCACGGAAAAAGAATACCGCCAACATTGCTAAAGAACGCCTGCAAATCATTGTCGCGGAACGTCGCCGCAGTGACGCAGAACCGCACTATCTGCCGCAGTTAAGGAAGGATATTCTGGAAGTGATTTGCAAGTACGTGCAGATTGACCCAGAAATGGTCACGGTGCAGTTAGAGCAAAAAGACGGGGATATTTCGATTCTGGAACTCAACGTCACGCTGCCGGAAGCGGAAGAGTCAAAATCCTGACTTTCGGTGGTGTAAAAAAAGGCGCTAGTGATAGCGCTTTTTTTGTGTCCGGAAACCGCGTGTAGCCTGATAAGCAAAGCGCCATCAGGCAGCTCCTCGCCCAACGATTGTATTGCCGGATGGCGGCGTTGCCTTATCCGGCCTACAGTCAGGATTTAACGCGGATACTCTGCCAGCAACTTATCCAGCGCGCCGGACAGCAGCTCACCGCGCCAGCCGGAAATCATTTCCGGCGCGGTATGACGCGGCTTCAGCTGCCAGTGCCAGTTCAGCAGCTGGTTAATCTGGCGACGCGAGGCGAGCATCTCGGCGCTGACGTCGTTCGCCTGCCCCACTTCCTGCACCAGCGCCTTAATCTCTTTAAACGCTTTGCGGTAACCCGGCATGTCCATCAGGTTCTGCAGCGGCTCCGGCAGCGCGTCATCAGACAACGCCTGCGCTTTCTCAACCAGGCTAATCAGCGTTTTTCCGTGGAAGCGAATTTCGCTGCCCGACAGCCCGAGACTATCCAGCTCACCGAGGCTGCCCGGCATATAGCGCGCCACGCTCCACAGGTGCTCTTCACGTACCACGAAATTCACCGCCAGGTCGCGCTCACGCGCCTTGCGCAGACGCCAGTCGGCCAGCAGTTGCAAACAGGCCAGTTGGCGAGTGCGCAGTTGCCAGGCGTTGGTAATATCACGCCACGCCTCGCGTGGGTCAGTCACTTCCTGACGGCGTTGTTGCATCAACTGGCATTCATTCAGCGCCCAATCAAGGCGCCCTTTCTGCTCGGTTTCCGCCATCAGCTTGTGGGCTATCGGCAACAGATACCAGACGTCCGCCGCCGCGTAGTCGCACTGACGCGAGGTCAGCGGGCGCGCCAGCCAGTCGGTACGCGACTCGCTCTTATCCAGCTCAACGCCGGAGTATTCAGCGACCATCGCGGCAAAGCCCCAGGACATCGGGCGACCACAGAAAGCAGCCAGCACCTGCGTGTCGATCAGCGGCTGCGGCATGGCGCCGAAAACGTTCATAAAGACTTCTAAATCTTCACTGCCCGCGTGCAGGAACTTGGTGATGTTGCGGTCCTGCATAATCGCCTGCAACGGCGACCAGTCGGTGATATCCAGAGGATCGATCAGCGCCGTACGCTCTCCATCGAAAAGCTGAATCAGGCCCAGCTGCGGATAGTAGGTGCGGGTGCGGACAAACTCGGTGTCCAGCGCGACGGCGGTTGTCTGACGAACGGCGTCGCACAGCGTGTGCAGCGCATCGTTGGTGGTGATCATCTGATAGTTCAAATCATACTCTCTTATTTTGTGCCAAAAAAAACGCCAGCAGAGCTGGCGTTAGGCATCATGACTCGTGACTTATCCCTTATTGTCCACTTTGGCGCGGGCTTCGTCACGTAATTCTCGTCTTAAAATTTTCCCGACGTTGGACTTCGGTAATTCCTGACGGAATTCAACCAGTTTCGGCACTTTGTATCCGGTTAGCTGACGGCGGCAGAAGGTAATCAGCGCCTCTTCGGTCAGGCTTTGGTCTTTTTTGACCACGAAGATCTTCACCGCTTCACCGCTATTGCCGGAAGGGACACCGACGGCGGCCACTTCCAGTACGCCGGAATGCTGCATCACCACGTCTTCAATTTCATTCGGGTAGACGTTAAAACCTGACACCAGAATCATATCTTTTTTGCGGTCAACGATACGCAGGAAGCCTTCCTCATCCATTACCGCGATATCGCCGGTATGCAACCAGCCGTCTTTGATAATTTCCGCGGTGGCGTCCGGGCGCTGCCAGTAGCCTTCCATCACCTGCGGCCCCTTCACGCACAGTTCGCCCGGCTGGCCGACGGCCACTTCGTTGTCGTCATCGTCCACCAGTTTCACCTCAGTTGAGGGCACCGGCAGACCAATGCTGCCACTGTGATAGTCGATATCATGCGGGTTGACGCTCACCAGCGGCGCACATTCGGTCAGGCCATAGCCCTCCAGCAGATACTGCCCGGTCAGCTTCACCCAGCGTTCAGCCACCGAATGGTTCACCGGCATTCCCCCGCCCGCCGACAGATGCAACGTGGAGAAATCGAGCTGCTGGAACTCTTTATTGTTCAGCAGCGCATTGAATAGCGTATTCACGCCGGTCATGGCGGTGAACGGGTATTTTGCCAGTTCCTTCACCAGACCCGGAATATCACGCGGGTTGGTGATCAGGATATTCTGCCCGCCCAGTTCGATAAACAGCAGGCAGTTCATGGTCAGCGCAAAGATGTGATACAGCGGCAGCGCGGTGATCACCACCTCTTTCCCTTCGTGCAGCAGAGGCCCGTAGGTCGCTTTCACCTGCTCGAGGTTGGCGAGCATATTGCGATGGGTCAGCATCGCGCCTTTCGCCACGCCGGTGGTACCGCCGGTATATTGCAGGAAGGCCACATCATCCGCCTTCACCACCGGTTTCACATACTGTAAGCGGTAGCCGCTATGCAGCGCGCGACGGAAGGAGATCGCATCCGGCAAATGGTATTTCGGCACCAGTCGTTTGATGTATTTGACGACAAAGTTGACCAGCGTCCCTTTGGCGGTCGAAAGCTGATCGCCCATGCGGGTCAGAATCACGTGCTTAACCTGAGTTTTATCAACCACTTTTTCCAGCGTGTGGGCAAAGTTGGAGACAATCACGATCGCCTGCGCGCCGCTGTCGTTCAACTGATGCTCCAGCTCACGCGGGGTGTAGAGCGGGTTGACGTTGACCACGATCATCCCGGCACGCAGGATGCCGAACAGAGCAACCGGATATTGCAGCAGGTTAGGCATCATCAGCGCGACGCGATCGCCCTGCTTCAGCCCCAGCCCCTGCTGGAGATAAGCGGCAAAGGCGCGGCTGCGCTCTTCGAGCTTACGGAAGGTCATCACTTCGCCCATATTGACGAAGCCGGGCTGATCGGCAAAGCGTGTTGCCGCGTGTTCAAACAGTTCCACCAGGGATTGATAACGGTCAGGATTGATCTCTGCCGGAACATCAGCAGGATAACGGTTGAGCCAAACCTTTTTCAAAGCATCACCTCTAAAATACGTATTCGTCGTCATCGCAACCCCAAATGATAAACTTTCGTTAACATTATATTAACTCAGCGTACCAGTTTAAGAATTAATCAGAATTAAGGTTGCGAAGCGCGTCACTCTTTATTTTTTTTATATCCATTACAACGAAGAAACAGCGGACTAGCCGCTGTTTCTTTTTTGTCTGCTTTTGCACAGATCTTATTCAGTTACGACGTTCCGAACTTCCGCTGGGCCGGGGTTATACCATCCCCAGCCGCCGTAACCGTAATTCCAGGGGTGCGGGCCAAAGACCCACGGATCGATAGGCTGCGGCGGCATCACCACCTGCTGGGTAACGCGCCAGCGTTTATAGCCGGTGGCCTGAACGTGCAGGAAATTGTACTTCGTGGTGCCCACTTTCCCTTCCACGGTGCCGACGATCGGGCCGACCACCGTCACCAGCTGGCCACGGAAATCTACCGGGTCAAGGAAACCGTTAACATCGGCATAGATACGCCCACGGGAGGCTTCGCCGAGAATCGGACGCGCGCCGCTGTCGAGCGGAACGGTGGCGATTTCCAGACGGGTGCGACCCTGCTGGTTTTCAATACCCACAACCGTGCCGCCAAAGCGCGATTCCTGGCCGACATACAGCTGCGGTGCCGCCATAACCCGAACCAGATCCTGCTGCGGCGTTGGGCTACTGCCCTGAATGGCATCCGGCACGCTGACGCAGCCGCTTAACGCTAATGCGATAAGCCCTGCAATTGCGCCACGAACGACGTATTTTTGACCTGCCATGATGCTGCTCCTGGACTCACTATTTATCTGCTTAGAGTCATTCGCGACCGGGAAGTTTCTTCCACGCCACTTCATTACGCAAATAAACCGGCTCCGCTTTCTCGACGACCACCGTTTTACCCTGCGTGAGAAGCTGGCAGGCAATTGGCAGCATATCTTCCGCCTCAGGCAGAGTCACGCCGCCGTCGTTCAGGGTCACGTTCGCGCCCTGCGCCATCTCCGGCCAGGCCGCCCAGCCGGTGCCAACGGTCGCCCACTCGCCGCTCAATTCGGCTAAACGCTGCTGTACCGCTTCCGGCTTCAGCACCGCTTCGGTTTCTTCACCGTGCCACACGCCGTGTTCATCACGCTGATACTCAGCCCAGTAGACCTCGCCCATGCGCGCGTCGATGGCGGCCAGCACGCGAGTTGCGCCCTGCTTACGCCAGGCCCCCTGCGCCATGGTTGCCAGCGTTGACACGCCGATCATCGGCAGCTCAGCGCCCAGCGCCAGCCCCTGCGCAATACCAATACCGATACGCACGCCGGTAAAGCTGCCCGGCCCACGGCCAAACGCCAGCGCGTCGAGTTCGGTGAGGCTTACGCCACTTTCAGTAAGAATATCCTGCACGATTGGCAGGATTCGTTGGGTGTGTTCCCGAGGACAAAGCTCGAAATGAGCACTGGTGCTACCTTCATTCCACAAGGCAGCCGAGCAGGCTTCCGTGGCGGTATCAATAGCCAGAATTCGCATGGTTAGTCGCGCTCTCGCAGTTACGGATCAACAAAATGGCGCGCATCTTACCACACTTTGCACCGCATTACCGCGTCGATGACAGCGCCAGGAAACGCACCGCCCGTCGAATGTCGCGAGTGCGCGGCGCGGGCGGCAGGCTGGCGAGGAACGTCGCACCATAGGGGCGCATCACCAGACGGTTATCGCAAATCACCAGCACGCCGCGATCGTCCACGTCGCGAATCAGGCGCCCAACGCCCTGCTTAAGGGTAATCACCGCGTCCGGAAGCTGGACCTCTTCGAACGGATCGCCGCCGCGCAGGCGACAGTCTTCCATCCGTGCTTTGAGCAGCGGATCGTCCGGGGAGGTAAACGGCAGTTTGTCGATGATCACCAGCGAGAGCGCGTCGCCGCGCACGTCTACCCCTTCCCAGAAGCTGCTGGTCGCGACCAGCAGCGCGTTACCGGCGCTGACAAACTGTTGCAGAAGCTGCCCCTTGCTGGTTTCCCCCTGCAACAAGACCGGCAACGTCATCGTCGCGCGAAACTGTTCGGCGAGATCGCGCATCATGGCGTGCGAAGTACAGAGCATAAAGCAGCGGCCATCGTTGGCCTCAATCAGCGGTTTGAGCATCGCCGCCAGCTGGCGCGCCGCCCCCGGTTGATTCGGCAACGGCAGATTGCGCGGCACGCATAAAAGCGCCTGGCTGGCATAGTCGAAGGGGCTGGGTAACAGCAGCGAGTGCGCCGCTTCAATACCCAGACGCTCGGTGAAATGGTGCAGATCGTCATTCACCGACAGCGTCGCCGAGGTGAAAACCCAACTGCCCGGTTTGGCCGCCATCACCTCTTTAAATTTGTCCGCCACGGTCAGCGGCGTCAGCGCCAGTGTAAAGTGGCGCGAGTTACATTCGTACCAGTAGCTGTAGCCGGGTTTGTTGATCTCTTTCAGGCGTTTCAGGCGCGCGCGGTAGAGCGTTGCGCGCTCGAAGGCGGCATCGAGCAGCGCAGAACGTCCCAGCGAGAGTTTCGCCACGTCGTAGCACAGCTCCAGCGCGTCATCGAGCAGCAGCAGCGCACGCTGCACGGCGCTATCCGCCAGCAGGTCACGCAGGTTGCCACGATAGCCCGGGTCGCCGACCTGCAGGCGAAAATCCTGCGTCGCCTGCGCCAGGCGATCCGCGCACTTTTGCAACTGCTGAGTATCTTTCAGTTCGGTGCGATAGGCGATGACCACGTCTTTCGCCAGATCCAGCAGCTGACGGCTGGAGAGCGACTGGCCAAAATATTGGCTGGCGATGTCCGGTAGCTGATGGGCTTCATCGAAGATCATCACATCGGCTTCGGGGATCAGTTCGCCAAAACCGCTCTCTTTGACCACCATATCGGCGAGGAACAGGTGATGGTTGACCACCACGACGTCGGCGTCCATCGCCTTTTTACGCGCCTTCACCACGAAACACTCCTGATACTGCGGGCAGTCGCTGCCAAGGCAGTTATCGTTGGTGCTGGTGACCAGCGGCCACGCCTGAGAATCCTCGGCGACGCTGACGCAGGTGCTGATGTCGCCATCAACCGTCTGGTTCGCCCAGCTGCGCAGTAGAATGACGTCGCTCAGGGTATTCACCGGTAGATCGCCGCCCGCCAGCGCTTGCTGTTCCAGACGCTCCAGACACAGATAGTTTGAACGCCCCTTTAGCAACGCCAGCTTGCCGGTGTAGTCCAGCGCTTTCGAAACGGTGGGTAAGTCACGGCTGTAAAGCTGATCCTGTAGTGCCTTCGACCCGGTGGAGATGATCACCTTTTTCCCCGAACGCAGCGCAGGGGCCAGATAGGCGTATGTTTTACCGGTACCCGTGCCGGCCTCAACCACCAGCGGCTGACCTTCGTCAATCGCCTGAGCGACGGCGTGCGCCATCTGGCGCTGCGGTTCACGCGGTTTAAAGCCGGTTATCGCCTGCGCAAGCTGGCCATCTGCTGCAAAATCGTCCGTCACGTTACCCCCTGGAAAAATTCCCAGTGATTATGTCAGGCCAGTCCAGGTTATGCCAGCCTAAGCCGTGACGTCGCGGCGACAATGTGGCAGTCTTAGCGCATCGACGTGATGTTAAAAAGGAAAGGAAAATGACGATTGTCCGTATTGATGCCGAAGCGCGCTGGTCTGATGTGGTAATTCATAACCAGACGCTGTACTACACCGGCGTGCCGGCAAACCTGGATGCCGACGCGTTTGAGCAGACGGCTAACACGCTGGCACAGATTGACGCGGTGCTGGAAAAGCAAGGCAGCGACAAGTCACGCATCCTCGACGCCACCATTTTTCTCGCTGACGGGGATGATTTCGCGGCGATGAACAAAGCGTGGGATGCATGGGTCGTCGCCGGCCATGCCCCGGTGCGCTGCACGGTGCAGGCGAAGCTGATGAACCCGAAATATAAAGTTGAGATTAAGATTATCGCCGCGGTATAAGCGACGATCCCCCTGGCCGGATGGCGGTACGCCGCTATCCGGCAACGCCCGCCAAACTGCCTGATGGCACTACGCTTGCCCCGGACACCACATCAGCTGTTCTTTCAGTTGCAGCGTCTCCTGCGGCACGCACTTCAGCGCTTCACGGTAGCTCGCCGCCTGCTTCGGATAACCCCGTATCGATTGCAGCAATACCCGTAGTGCGCTGTCCCAGACGATGCCCTGTAAGTCACTGTACGGCCACAGCTCCGGTTCACGGATAAACGGCACCAGATAGTCTATTCCCTGCTTCACCCCGCGTCCGTCACGGATGGTATTCCAACGGTCGAACTCCACGTGTTCGGCGTAGCGGTTGAGCAACAGATGCGCCTCAAGGTTAAACAACGAATAGTGGAACGGAATGGTACGCTCCAGTTCCATCGTCTGCTTGCCGTCCTGGTCAATTTGCGCCGCCATACGCTGAGTGATCCCCTGCTCAATAATGCGCGCCGCCAGCCCCTTATCGCCGTAGAACAGCGCGTTCACCGTGCGCTGCGCGTCGTACCAGGTGCCGTGGTTGTTGTGCCAGACATATTCAGAATGGCCAATTTCGCTGTAGTACATCCAGTGGTTAAAGTCGCGGAACCACTGGTGCAGGCCGATAATATCGTCAGTATCCAGCACGCTGGCGCCGTTAATCAGCCCGATGGTATCAACCACCATCCACAGCAGACGGGTATCAATCAGCCCGGTGCCGCGCCCGGAGACAATCCCCGGAATCGCCTGGCCGTAGTTGAGATGCGGGTTCATCCGCGTATCGCCATCAAGGAACCAACAGCGAATCTGCTGTGCGGCGGCCTGCGCATACTGACGCTGGCCGGTGAAGTACCACGCCAGTCCCAGCGTCAGGCAGCGCTCGCACATACGGATAATGCGCGAGGTATCGGTGTCGTTGTTTTCGCACTGCGGGTTGATATGCCCGTCGCGACGAATATAGGGCAGCCCATTGGGCCGCCGCGGATTCGGCCACCAGTAGGTGCCGAGACTGTAGTAATCGTGGGCGTCGCCGCTCGCCGGACGCAGTTTTTTATGCACCACGCTTTCTGGCGGCTCGCGCCGCAGCTGATCGGCCTCCGCCACCAGTTTGCTCAGCGCGAGTTGCAACGGTGAGAACGGCTGCTTGAGACCCGCGCGCGCATTTTCCAGGCAATTTTCATCCAGGGTGTACAGCTTCATTGCCACCTTATCGGCCCTCCAGGCACGCTATGCGCTGGCCGCTTTGCGCATCAAACAGATGCACACCGGAGAGCTTCGGCTGCAGCCAGATGTTGTCGCCCTCTTTCACCGCCAGGCGCTGCTTAAAGACCGACGTAAAGGCCCCGCCGCCGGTATCGCAAAACAGCTGCATATCCGACCCGGTATTCTCCACCGCCGTAACCTTCGCGGCCAGCGCATCATCCCGCGCTTCATTCACCACGTTGACCTGTTCGGGGCGGATAGCGTACACCACCTGCTGACCATTTTTCACCTGTAAACCCGCAGGCAACGCCAGCAGCGAGCCATCCTTCAGGCGCAGGCTGGTGGTCGGGCCGTTGATCACCACTTCGCCCGGCAGTTGGTTAATTTCCGGTGAACCGATAAAGCCCGCCACGAACAGGTTAGCCGGCTGGTCATACAGTTCAAGCGGCGTCCCGGCCTGCTCAATACGCCCATCGCGCAGCACAACAATCATCTGCCCCATGGTCATCGCCTCGATTTGATCGTGGGTGACGTATACCGAGGTGGTTTTCAGGCGACGATGCAGTTCGCGAATCTCGCCGCGCACCTGGGTACGCAGCTTGGCATCCAGGTTGGAAAGCGGTTCATCAAACAGGAATACCTGTGGCTTACGCACAATCGCGCGCCCCATCGCCACGCGCTGACGCTGGCCGCCGGAGAGATCCTTCGGCAGGCGCTCCAGCAGCGGCTCCAGCCCCAGCAGCGCCGCGGCTTCATCCACTTTTTGCTTAATTTCCGTCTTCGGCAGACGCGCCATTTTTAGCGCAAAGCCCATGTTTTCGCGTACCGTCATCTGCGGATAAAGCGCATAGCTCTGGAACACCATCGCGATATCACGCAGCTTCGGTTCCACCTCGGTGACGTTACGCTCATTAATATGCACTTCGCCGCCGGAAATCTCCTCCAGCCCGGCAATCATGCGCAGCAGCGTGGATTTACCGCAGCCGCTCGGCCCCACCAGCACGCAGAACTCACCGTCAGGGATAGTCAGCGACACATCTTTAATCACGTGCGCATCGCCATAAGATTTACGCACGCTGTTCAGTACAACGGATCCCATTGGTAGCTCCTTATCCTTTGACCGCGCCGGACATGATCCCGCGGTTGAAATGTTTTTGCAGACCCAGATAAACAATGATGCTTGGCAGCATCGCCAGTAGCGTAATCGCAATGAAAATGTTCGGCGTGATGCTCTCGTCGGTACGCAGCGTGCCGAGGATTACCGGAATCGTGTTCAGACTGTCCTGGTTGACCACAATCAGCGGCAGCAGGTACTGATCCCAAATCATAATGAAACCGAATGTCACCACCGTCCCCAGCGCCGGCTTCACCAGCGGCAGAATCACGTGGAAGAAAATCTGCCATTCGTTAGCGCCGTCAATGCGCGCCGCTTCTTCCAGCTCTTTCGGGATAGCCGACATAAACTCGGTCAGCACGAAGATGGAGAAGGCCCAGCCCACTACCGGCAGAATCATCCCCAGATAGCTGTTGTAGAGCGAAGCATCGATAAACGGCAGCCGCCAGTTGATGATCATGTACAGCGGAATGGCGATCACCTCTTCCGGCAGCATCATGGTCGAGAGAATCACCAGGCTGACCAGCGCGACGCCGCGAAACTTTTTGCGAGCCAGCGCGTAGGCCGCCAGCGCGCTCACCGACACCTGCAAAATGGTGCCGAAGAACACCACCAGGATAGAGTTGAGCAGGTACTGCCAGACGCCGATGTCCTGCCAGGCGAAGATAAAGTTCTCCAGCGAGAACTGGTTCGGCCACGCCAGCAGCTCGCCCGGTTTAACCGGCGCGCCGCTGAATGCGGTGGCCACGATACCCCAGAACGGCCCGACGAAAACAATCAGCAGCAGCGCGTAGATGCACCAGCGTCCTGCGGTATCCCAACGTTTACTTAACATCATGGCTCCTTAGTAACGTGCGATACGTTTTTTCAGCGTCAGATGGCAGATGGTTAACACCACCGTGAAGGCGAACAGCAGGAACGACACCGCCGAAGCGTAGCCGTAGTCGAACTGTTCGAAGCCCAGCTTATAGATGTGGGTCATGATCATCTCCGTGGCGTTAGACGGCCCGCCACCGGTCGTGGCATACACTTCGGCAAACACGCGGAAACCACGAATAAAGGAGAGCATCAGCACCACCGACAGTGCCGGAATCATCCCCGGCAGCGTGACGTAGCGCAGTCGGTTCCACCAGTTAGCGCCATCCACGTTCGAGGCGTCATACAGGTCGCGGCTGATACCGGCCAGGCCGGCGATGAAAATGACCATGTTGTACGGCACCGCTTTCCAGATATGCAGCAGCATGATGACGCCCAGCGCCTGATCCGAGCTGGCGAGGAAGCCCTGATCGGCAACGCCGAACCAGCTGAGAATATGGTTCACCACCCCGTTCGGCGTTGGGTTGAACAGAATGCGCCACATTTCGGCGACGATTGCCGCACTGGTGACCGCAGGCAGGAAAATGGCGGTTCGAATAAAGCGCAGGTGGCGCGCCGGGCCTTCCAATAACATGGCCAGGAAAAAGGCCAGTATCGCCGCGGCAAACATGGTCACCAGCACGTACAGCAGGGTGTTAACCACCGCTGCGTGCAGCTCAACGTCGGCAAACGCGCGGGTAAAGTTGGCGAACCCCACCCATTCGTCCGGCTGGTTAAAATTGACCTTGTAAAAGCTCATCACCAGACCCTGAATCATCGGGATGAACTTAAACCAGCTGAAGATCACCAGCGCCGGGGCGAGGAACAGCCACGGAATCAGCGCTCGCTTACGTTTTGCCGTCAGCCAACCAGTGGCGTCAGGCGACGCGGCTTGCTTTAGCGGCGCGGACTTCGTCTCATGCAGCGTCATCACATACTCCTTTACTTAGCCAGCACGTTTTGTTTTGCCAGCTCGGCGTTCACTTTGCCGTCAATCGTCTTCAGCTCGGCGCTGATATCGCTATTGCAATCGGCAAAGATGCGGTTGAAGCCGTCAGCGGCCACCTGACGCACCGGCGTCCAGTTCGGAATTTGCGGCACGTAGCGCCCCTGCTCGTTGTACAATTTGGCAAAGGTTTCCCAGCGTTCGTCCTGGTAGACGGCCTTCACATCCACGTTTTTGTTAATCGGCAGACGCACGACAGGAATATGCTGGCTGCCTTTACCCATGCCGATCTCCTGACCTTCCGGCGAGATCATAAATTCGATGAATTTGCGCGCGGCCTCTTTCTGCTGGCTGCTCTTCATCATAAAGACGGTGGTTCCTTCGGCGAGGGTTGCTTCGCCTTTCGGCCCCACCACCGGCACGACTTCGAATTTGTCTTTGCCCGGATCTTTATCAAACAGCGCAATGTGGTACGGGCCGCTGAAGAACATACCGCTCTGACCGGAACGGAAAGAAGGAATGACGTCGGCGGTGGTGGCGTTAATCGCCCCCGGTTGCGTGACCTTTTCGCACATCATGGTGCGCATGAAGGTCATGGCCTGCGCCACCTCCGGCGTATTCAGCGAGGCGCTGAAGGTACCGTTGTGTTCCTTGACGAAATCACCGCCCGCCTGCCAGATAAAGCTGCTCATAAACCAGCTGGCGTAGCCGCGGGTTGTGGAGGCCGGAACGATAAAGCCGTAGGTATCGTTTTTACCGTTACCGTCCGGATCCTGAGTGGTAAAGGCTTTGGCCAGGGTTTGAATATCATCCCAGCTTTTTGGCTGCGGCAGGCCCAGCTTTTCGCGCCAGTCCTTACGGACAAACAGCGCGAAGGTTTGCGCCGAGGTCGGGACGCCGTAGTATTTACCGTCGATATAGCGGGTGCTGTTCCACGCGGTGGGATACAGCTGATCGCCGCCGTTGATGGCTTTCGGGTCAATCTCTTCAGCGATACCCAACTGGATAAATTGCCCCAACGAGGCGGCATCGTTGAAAATCAGGTCAGGCAAGGCGTTACCGGCAGCGGCGCGTGCCAGGCGCTGCTCGAAGTCGGTCGTCGCGTTGAAATACTCGATTTTAATACCCGTTTTTTGCTCGAACGTCTCGGCCTCCTGTTTGTAGATATTCTTCGAGTCGTTACTTGCGCGGATCCAGACGTTAAGGGTGGTGGCGGCATAGCTTTGACCGATGCCAAGCCCCAAAGCGGAGAGAAGTAATAATGAACGTAATTTATTCGCAGACATGATGGCATATCCTTTATTGTAGGGCACAACGGTAAATAAATTCGCACCGACTGTTTTGAGAGGCAGTCGGCATTAATACAACAT
>NZ_JANEWH010000077.1:0-23056 GCF_028069715.1 Kluyvera sp. Awk 3
AAGATGACATTACAATAAACATGATGAGTATTAATAGCTTAGGGTGATCCCCATACCCTATATTCGGCAGCAACCCATTAAAGTGTAATAACTAAAGGACGACGTTATGAAAACTTATCTCATTAATGAAAGTTGTATTTACAATGAAGGGAAGTATGAACTGAGAACCAGCACAAACTCACAGGCCATCAAAATGACGGCGATGCGAGCGAAATGCCTCAGCTTCATTATTGAAAATGCGCATCAGGAAATCATTGAGCGTCAAAAAATAGCGGAGGAGCTATGGGGGGCTCGCAGTCAATTTGTGAATGATGCAAACCTGACGCAAATTCTGTATTTAATTCGCCGGGATTTAAAAACGCTGGGCATTAACGACCTGTTTATCACTATCCCACGTCAGGGTTTGCAGATTAATAAAGATATCGCGATCAGCATCATCGACCCGACGGCGAAAAAGAATAAAAAGCAGTTCTTCAGAAAAACGCTGGCCGCGTTAACCACCGTGTTTTCGGTGACGTTAGGCAGTGTAATGTACATGCATATTCATTAATTCAAAGGAATGAAAAATGAACCCAATTATCGATGGTATCCTGGTGATGGAAGGCAACTATAGCAACAATGGAAAAGATAAAGGAGGACTCACTCACTGGGGCATTACGGAGGCAGTAGCCCGGGCACATGGCTACTCCGGCAGCATGCAGGATCTGTCGCGTATTGAAGCGTATGCGATCCTGGAAAGCGACTACTGGATTAAACCTGGGTTTGAACACATCGCCCAGATCTCCTACCCCATCTCTTTTGAACTCTGCGATGCCGCGGTCAATATCGGTACACACTATCCGTGCACCTGGCTTCAGCGCTGGTTAAACGTATTTAATCGCGAAGAAAAAAAATATAATAATATCAAGGTAGACGGACGCATTGGCCCTCAAACGCTTGCCGCACTGGAGCATTTTTTGTCGTGGCGAGGAAAAGAAGGAGAAAGCACGTTGGTAAAAGCATTAAACTGCAGCCAGGGAGCCTGGTATTTAGACATCACCGAAAAACGCAAGGAAAATGAAGAGTTTATTTATGGCTGGATAAAAAACAGAATCACATAAATAGGCTATCAGGCTGAAGATAAAAGACTCAGGGACGAGTCTCTTATCGACTCAGCACAGTACAGCGGTTAACGCACGTTAGCGTCATTGATATATTTCTTCACTCGCTCACCCAAAATTTTGAGTATTGGCGCAGCGAATACGCCACCTAAACCGGCGGCAAGTAATACCATATTAAAACTAAAGCCTTGTTCAATGGCAATGGCGCTCAGTAAAAAGCTGGTAAAACAAGAGATTACCACCTGAACCAAACAGTGCGTAATACATTGATAAGCGTCCTTCTCAGACTGCTTTTCCTTGCGAATAAAATAGCTGACAAAGCCGCCCCAGGCACCAATGGCGACAACGGTCAGTAGAATTTCAATTTCCAGTAAGACGACTTCGGTAGTCGGTAAATGATTGGGAATAGCCATATTAAACTCCTGTATAAATATGATGAGGTATTTATTCACAGAAGTGTAAGCAGCCTCCAGGAAAAACAATAATCATCAGGCATCATTTCACCTGATACGTACCGCATGGGCCGCCTTAACGGCGGAATGAGGAGAGCGTATGCAGCATCGAAACAACATCAGTAATGACGGCAAGATTTTTACTGTTTTTTTTCCATGACGCATAGACCTGGATAGAGCGGAAAGTGAGCTCCGGCGGCGGCTGCACAAACTTAATATCGTACTTACGCTGATTCTTATAAAACAGCGCCATTTTTAAAGGCATGATCGCGATTAACGAGGTACGTTCAACGGTACTCACCAGACTGTTAACGGAGTCGCTACAATAGCCCACCTCGCGCTGACCTTTATAAGGAGAATCATCTCTCAGTAAACCATTATCTTCACCCATCATCGGGTTACTGATATTCATCTTATAGAGCGCATGGCGCGATGAATAGAAATGATGCAACGTCAGCTGCGAGAGTTGACTAAACATATGATTAGCGGCACAGATACAAACAAAGCTCTTAAAGCTATCAATCATCTGATTATCAATACCGGGAACGCTAATGGGTTCCTGACTGATGACCAAATCACATTCGGCGGTAAATAGCTGTTCAATCACCCGCTCACGACTCATATTGCGGGAAGAGAAATGATTGATTAACACACGCTCAAATACAGCGTTGTTATAAAGCTGCGAGAAATAGTAACTTTCAATCGTATCGCTGCCCAAAACGGTTATCTGAGCAGACTCTTCTTTACTGGCTGGAGAATGAAACGTGCCGTTAATCAACTCCATCACCTGGCGAAAATGGTGATGAATCTCTATCGCCTTAGCGGTAGGCAGGAGGCCCTCTTTACCTCTGACAAAGAGCTCCTCTTGATAATGATTTTGCAGGCGCCGCAGCGCCAGAGAAACTGCGGCAGGCGTAATATTTAATCGTTTGGCGGCTTTTGTCGCATTGCCAGCGGATATCACGGCGTCCAGAACTTTGATTAAATTATAATCAAAATCTTTATTGGCGCCTTTTCCCCCCATCCACTGTTAGCCCTTAAATATTAGAAAAGCAATAGACTCGTAATACTTCGAGCTATCGGTGTATCGACTGCAAACAGCTCCCCTCTATTCAGGCCGCCGCCCCGGAAGATGCTGTTGTATATTTATCATGCAGTACAAATCCTCCAGACCCATAATAGCCCCATCCCTGGCCGCGAAAAGGCTCGGCTCTATCGCATTTTTACCTACAATACAAATCATTTATGCTCACAATAACTCAATTTCCTGTCGTAGCAAATATGCAGACGTGCAGAGATCTGTACCCATCGGTAACAATGGCAGTTAGCGGTATCTATTTTGTGGATTCTAAACGGGAACGGATAAACACGCACAAGGAGGTGAGTCGGTGATTAACATAAAAAAGCCTGGGCGCGAAAACCCAGGCTATAAATAAAACGGAGAATCAGTCGTCAATTAACGGGTTAAATCGTCAAAGAACTTTTTCACGCCGTCAAAGAAGCTTTTCGAACGCGGACTGTTGTTTTCACCGGTTGGGCCGCCGAAGCTTTCCTGCAGGTCTTTCAACAGTTGCTTCTGCTTCTCGTTCAGACCGACCGGGGTTTCTACCACCACGCGACACAGCAGGTCGCCCTGCGCGCCGCCGCGAACGGACTTCACGCCCTTGCCGCGCATGCGGAACAGTTTGCCGGTTTGCGTTTCACCCGGAATTTTCAGCTTCACGCGACCGTCGAGCGTCGGCACTTCAATCTCGCCGCCCAGCGCCGCCATGGAGAAGTTGATCGGCACTTCGCAGTACAGGTTATTACCTTCACGCTCAAAGATAGCGTGCTGTTTCACCTGTACCTGAACGTACAGATCGCCTGCCGGTGCGCCGTGCTCGCCGGCTTCACCTTCACCGCTCAGACGAATACGATCGCCGGTGTCCACACCTGCCGGAATTTTAACGGACAGGGTTTTAGTCTTCTCAACGCGACCGTGACCGTGACATTTGTTGCACGGATCTTTAATCAGCGTACCGCGGCCCTGACAGTGTGGACAGGTCTGCTGTACAGCGAAGAAGCCCTGGCGCATCTGCACCTGGCCGGAACCGTGACAGGTTGGACAGGTTTGCGGCTGTGAACCCGCCTTCGCGCCGCTGCCGTGGCAGACATCGCACTCTTCCAGCGTCGGGATGCGGATCTCTTTGGTCACACCGCGAACCGCTTCTTCCAGCGTCAGATCCATGTTGTAGCGCAGGTCTGCGCCACGAGATGCGCGCTGGCGACCGCGACCACCGCCGAAGATATCGCCGAATACGTCACCAAAGATATCGCTGAAGTCCGCGCCGCCGCCGAAACCACCGGCTCCGCCGCCCATACCGCCCTGTTCAAAGGCCGCATGGCCATACTGATCGTAGGCCGCACGCTTTTGCGCGTCGGTCAGGATTTCGTACGCTTCTTTGATCTCTTTAAACTTGGCTTCGGCCTCTTTATCACCCTGGTTGCGGTCCGGGTGGTATTTCATGGCCAGGCGTTTGTACGCCTTTTTGATTTCGCGCTCTTCCGCTGTTTTGGAGACGCCCAAAATCTCGTAATAGTCTTGCTTTGCCATTGGTCTTGTTCAGCCCCTTAACATGCGAGCACGGGCGGAGAGGAAACCTCTTCGCCCGTGCCGATTAATTACCCTGCATCAGGGCGATTATTTTTTGTCTTTCACTTCTTCGAACTCTGCGTCAACAACATCGTCGTCTTTCGCATTGTTCGCGGAAGCATCAGCGCCTGCTGCGCCAGCCTGCTGCTGTGCGTGCTGCTGCTGAGCGATTTCCATCAGTTTCTGGGAAACCTGCGCCAGCGCCTGCATTTTCGCTTCGATGTCCGCTTTGTCTTCGCCTTTGAGAGACGTTTCCAGCGCGGTCAGCGCAGACTCGATAGCGGTTTTGTCGTCAGCCGGCAGCTGTTCGCCTGCTTCTTCAACCTGCTTACGGGTGCTGTGCAGCAGATGGTCGCCCTGGTTACGGGTCTGAACCAGCTCTTCGAACTTACGGTCAGATTCTGCGTTCGCTTCTGCATCGCGAACCATCTTCTGAATTTCTTCCTCGTTCAGACCGGAAGATGCCTTGATGGTGATCTTCTGCTCTTTACCGCTGTTTTTGTCTTTCGCGGAAACGTGCAGGATACCGTCAGCATCGATATCGAAGGTGACTTCGATCTGCGGCATGCCGCGCGGTGCCGGGCTGATACCGTCCAGGTTGAACTGACCCAGTGATTTGTTATCGGATGCACGTTTACGCTCACCCTGAATCACGTGGATGGTTACCGCAGACTGGTTGTCTTCAGCGGTAGAGAACACCTGGCTGTGCTTAGTTGGGATGGTGGTGTTTTTGTTGATGAGCGCAGTCATCACACCGCCCATGGTTTCGATACCCAGAGACAGCGGGGTAACGTCCAGCAGCAGCACGTCTTTTACTTCACCGGTCAGAACGCCGCCCTGAACCGCTGCGCCGATAGCAACAGCTTCGTCCGGGTTAACGTCTTTACGCGGCTCTTTACCGAAGAACTCAGCAACTTTCTTCTGCACCATTGGCATACGAGTCTGACCACCGACCAGGATAACGTCCTGGATATCGGATACGGACAAGCCAGCATCCTGCAGCGCAACTTTCAGCGGCTCGATAGAACGGTTCACCAGGTCTTCCACCAGGCTTTCCAGTTTCGCACGGGTCACTTTGATGTTCATGTGTTTCGGACCGGTCGCGTCTGCGGTGATGTACGGCAGGTTCACGTCGGTCTGCTGAGCGGAAGACAGTTCGATCTTCGCTTTCTCAGCGGCTTCTTTCAGGCGCTGCATCGCCAGCGGGTCGTTACGCAGGTCGATGCCCTGATCTTTCTTAAACTCGTCAACGAGGTAGTTGATCAGGCGGGTATCGAAGTCTTCACCACCCAGGTGGGTATCACCGTTGGTTGCCAGAACTTCAAAGGTTTTTTCGCCATCAACTTCGTCGATTTCGATAATAGAGATATCGAAAGTACCACCACCGAGGTCGTAAACCGCGATAGTACGGTTGCCGACTTCTTTATCCAGACCATAAGCCAGCGCGGCTGCGGTTGGTTCGTTGATGATACGTTTGACTTCCAGACCTGCGATACGGCCAGCATCTTTGGTTGCCTGACGCTGAGCATCGTTGAAGTAAGCAGGTACGGTGATAACCGCTTCAGTTACCGGCTCACCCAGGTAATCTTCAGCCGTTTTCTTCATTTTTTTCAGCACTTCAGCAGAGATCTGCGGCGGTGCAGTTTTGGTGCCCTTCACATCAAGCCATGCGTCGCCATTGTCTGCGGCAACGATTTTGTACGGCATGATAGAAACGTCACGCTGAACTTCTTCGTCCTGGAAGCGGCGACCAATCAGGCGTTTAATCGCAAACAGGGTGTTTTGCGGGTTTGTCACTGCCTGACGTTTAGCCGGCTGACCAACCAGAGTTTCACCATCCTGGGTATAAGCAATGATAGAAGGCGTGGTGCGGTCGCCTTCGGCGTTCTCCAGAACGCGAGCGGTAGTGCCATCCATAATCGCTACACAAGAGTTGGTAGTACCCAGGTCGATACCAATAATTTTACCCATCTAAACGTCTCCACTAAAAATTCAGTCAACATGTGGTTGTGAATCTGTAATAAGGGCGAAACCTACGGTTTCAACTGCCCTGAATCGTTTTTTTTCAGACTCACTCACTGCGGTTGACTACAAGATGGGGTCGCAACGTCATCCATCAAGGGGCAAAATTAAAAATTTTTCATTCAGTGCGGTTTTATTTCCAGCGTTTCGCCAAACGCATTCACGACATAAATATAAAAACATCAATTTATTCAGTTAATTGCTGTCATAAGTTGTCATAATTCAGCGCTGAAAACCGAACCGACGAGGAATAAAATTTAGCGCAGCATTTTGCTCACTAAAATGGCCCCTCCGGTAAGGAATACAATGAAAACCCTTTTAAACGTCTCAGTCAGTCTGGCGTTTGGTCTGCTGCTGGCCAGTTCCGCCTACGCCAACGACCACAAAACGTTGGGCGTTATCGCCCTTCCCCGCAACGAAACTAACGATCTCACCCTGAAGCTCCCGGTATGTCGAGTCGTGAAGCGCATCAAACTCAGCGTGGATCGCGGCGACGCACAGCTGAGCGGCGCTTCGGTGTACTTTAAGGCCGCCCGCAGCAGCAGCCAAAGCCTCAACGTTCCATCTTCACTCAAAGAAGGCCAAACGACGGACTGGATTAACATCAACAGCGACAATGACAACAAACGCTGCGTGTCCAAAATCAGTTTCTCAGGCCATACCGTCAACTCTTCCGACATGGCATCGCTGAAAATCATCGGCGACGATTAATCTTGCTCCGCTAACATAAGTCACGAACGTAAATGAAAGTCTCCTATCTGAACGATGAAGATCTCGTGTTCCTCCAGCACTGTAGCGAAGAACAGCTGGCACGCTTAGCTGTGCTGATGACCCACAATGAAAAAGGCAAACGTCGTCTGTCGAGCGCGCTGCTGCACAATGAGCTGTACATGTCGATGGAGGGCCATCCGGAGCAGCACCGTCGCAACTGGCAGTTGATCGCCGGCGAATTTCAGCACTTTGGCGGCGATAGCATCGCCAACCAGATCCGTGGCCACGGCAAGCTGTACCGTGAAATCCTGCGCGATGTCGCCAAACGTCTGGGGCTGAAAGCCGACAAAACGATGCCGACCACGGCTATTGAGAAACAGCTGCTGGAACAGTTTGTTCGCCATGCGTGGAAGCGGATGAACGACGAACAGAAAGCCCGCTTTCATGCGGCAATCCAGCTGAAGGTCATGGAAGTGGAAGCTTTACTACCGCAGCTTATCGATCATCATCGTCTGGATCACGGCATTGAACACCTGCTGGACAGCCAGCTCAGCCACATTTTGCATAAACATGCCGCCGTCAGCGTCATCGGCCACGGCCTGATGCGCGGCGCCGGTCTTGGCGGACCGGTTGGCGCCGCGGTGAACGGCGTGAAAGCCGTCAGCGGTAGCGCCTATCGCGTCACCATTCCTGCTGTGCTGCGCATTGCCTGCCTGCGTCGGTTGATTGCCCGCGCGGCGTTACAGCGTGCCGGATGAGTTAAAGGGGGAAAATAGTTCATTTTCCCCTGATCAGATCATAGACAGCCCGTTTACTCCTGATTATGATGCCGCGCCCCCAGCAGTGGGGAGATTATTTCACCATTCAATGATGATTTGAGGAATTATGGGCAACACTAAGTTGGCTAACCCGGCACCGCTGGGCCTGATGGGCTTCGGCATGACCACCATTCTGCTTAACCTGCATAACGCCGGTTTCTTCGCCTTTGACGGCATTATTCTCGCTATGGGTATTTTTTACGGCGGTATCGCGCAGATTTTCGCGGGCCTGCTGGAATACAAGAAAGGGAATACTTTCGGTCTGACCGCTTTCACCTCTTACGGCTCTTTCTGGCTGACTCTGGTCGCCATTCTGCTGCTGCCGAAGATGGGTCTGTCCGACGCACCTAACGCGCAGTTCCTCGGCGCTTACCTGGGCCTGTGGGGCGTGTTCACGCTGTTCATGTTCTTCGGTACCCTGAAAGCCGCACGCATGCTGCAGTTCGTGTTCCTGAGCCTGACCGTGCTGTTCGCGCTGCTGGCGATTGGCAACATCAACGGCAACGAAGCAATTATTCACGTAGCGGGTTGGGTTGGCCTGGTTTGTGGCGCGAGCGCTATTTACCTGGCAATGGGTGAAGTGCTGAACGAACAGTTCGGTCGCACCGTACTGCCGATTGGTGAAAAACACTGATCCTCGCCTCATCCTGAAAAACGCCGGCCTGTCCGGCGTTTTTTTTACCCATAAACTACCGATACTGGGATTATCGTTTCCTGATAATTTGCGCTATTTTCAATAACTTCTCATGATAAAAAGGATTATTGATGATGCGCCTCACCTCAGCTTGCCCCCTGATTCTGGCCTGCGGAGCCTTGATGCCCGTTGGTGCCAGTGCGCTACCAACGCCTGAAGTCAGAAGCGTTGACTGGGATAAGGAAAATACCGTACGCGTCGGGGATAGCATCAATACCGTGTATCGGATTACGATGTCAGAGGGATCACATAATCATCTTTGGCTAAACGTTGATTGCCAAACCCATGAAAAAACGCTGCTGTATATGAACCTGCACACGGTAACCGGGAGCAATATCCGCGCCTACGGCGGTAACTCTTTCGCCCGCTATATTCCCGGTGTCCCTTTCGAGCCCGATGCCGATAGCCTGCTCAGCACCAACCCTGCACTCGATGTCTGCAAACAAAACGTCGCGCCGCCTCGTTGGGTAGGACTCACTGCCGCAGAAAAGAACGGCGACCAGCCGTTTATCGACCTGAATAACAGCCATCGCGAGGGCAATATGCTCAATCTGCGCGTAGGCACGGATTACGCTCAGGTTCATCGCGAAAAGAAATATGACGCGCCCTACGACTTTAAAATCAGCCAGATGCAGGTTAATTGCGATAACCAGCAAGCGCGCATTGAACGAACGTTCTCTCTGAATGCCAACGTTGTGACTGACAACACCACAACCACGGATTCCGCCTTCACTTCCCTCCCCGCCACGCTTACCGCCCCCGTGAAGCAACTGTGTGCTCTAAAGGATCTCAACGCGTTTACCGGCAGCGGCGCGTGGGTAGCCCGGCAGAAAACCGAAGCTGATGCGCCGCTGACAATCCCCGATTTCGAGCACAACGATCCTGCGGCCTTAGCCCGTTACCCGCTTCCCGAAACGGTAAGCAAGACAGCAGCGCAGATACTGAAAAACGGGAGTAACGCGCCTGTGTTTTCCAGCCTCACCTATACGCCGGTGTGGCCTGGCGACAGCGATATTAAGGGCACAACGCGCATCGACAGGCTGCCGGACGGCAGCACCCTCACGCTTGATACGCTGATACTCAAAGGGGTGACGTTCTATAGCCAGTACCATCGGTTATTCAATATCGTTGATCTGAAACAGTGGGATTCGATGAAAAATAGCCCGTTCATCGCCCAGACGCTGGAAACCAACTTTAGCGTGACGCCGGAGGCTGGCCAGCCGTACCACTGGCATGCGGTACTGCAAGATGATACCGCCCCGGAGGGAAGCAAATCGAAGCGTCAGGATTGTCGTGTGGAAGGCCCGTGGCGCGATGCCTCAACGCTGAACAAGGCTTTCCCTGGGCGCTATATCGAGCTTATCTGTACCGACGATCGGGGCGATGGCAGAGCAATGAGCAGCGATTACGCCTGGCTGGAAAATTTGCGCGTCTTCATTCGCATCGGTTATCAGGAAGCGGGGCAGAAAAAACGGTTTACCTTTAAAGACGTCACCATTATTCGCTAGCACACGCGACGCCGGGGTCGACGCCGCGTGGTGTCGGCTTACGCCTCGGCAGGGGCGCTGCTTACTGCGGGTATCTCTTTACGCAGCCAGATGCCGAGCCCAAGGCCAATCAACGACAGCGCCAGCACATACCAGGCTGGCGCCATCGGCGAAACGCCCATCAACATGGTGACGGCAATCGGCGTCAGGCCGCCAAAAATGGCGTAAGAGACATTGTAGGAGAAGGAAATACCACTAAAGCGCACCTCCGCCGGGAAGGCGCGCACCATCACGTAAGGCACGGCGCCAACCACGCCAACGCACAGACCTACCAGCCCGTACAACAGGAACAGTTGCTCAGGATGCGTTCCCGCGAGGTGATAGAAGAACCAGCTTGAGCAGGCCAGTAAAATACTGCCAACGATAAACGTCTTGCTGGCGCCGACACGATCGACGATTAACCCTGCCAGCAGGCAGCCAACGCACAGCATCACCGTCGCCACGCTATTAGCCTGTAACGTCAGCGCGGGGGCATAACCGTACTGCTTTTGCAGCCACACCGGTGACATCAGAATCACCACGACAATACCTGCGGAGAGCAGCCAGGTCAGCAGCATCGAAACCACCACCGCCTGCTTATGCTTGAGCACCACCGACTTGATCGGCAGCTCCTGCGCCAGCGCTTTGCGCTGCTGCATTTCGAGAAAAACAGGCGTCTCCTGCAACCAGCGTCGCAGGTACATTGCCACCAGACCAAACGCGCCGCCCAGCAGGAATGGAATTCGCCAGCCGCCGTCGTGGATCGACTGCACGGTAAGCTGCGTGTTAATGAGCGTTGCCACCACGGAGCCCAGCAGGATCCCCACCGTCAGCCCTGCCGTCAGCGTGCCGCAGGCGATACCAATGCGCCGCGCCGGGACGTGCTCGGCCACGAACACCCACGCCCCCGGGACTTCACCGCCAATCGCGGCCCCCTGCAAAATACGCATCAACAGCAGCAGTAACGGCGCCACCAGCCCGGCGGTGGCATAAGTCGGCAGCAGGCCAATCGCCAGCGTAGGCACCGCCATTAGCAGGATGCTGAGGGTAAACATTTTTTTGCGCCCGACCAGATCGCCGAAGTGCGCCATAATGATGCCACCCAGCGGGCGAGCCAAATAGCCAGCCGCAAAGATGCCGAAAGTTTGTACCTGGCGCAGCCATTCAGGGATATCTGCCGGGAAGAAAAGCTCCCCGACCACGGCGGCAAAGAAGACGAAGATGATGAAATCATAAAACTCCAGCGCGCCGCCCAGGGCGGCCAGCGTCAGCGTTTTATAATCTTGTCGATTCAGAGGTCGGGTGTAATGTGACATAACAAACCATTCGCAAAGTTGAGCTGTTGATATAAGTTTACGATTTGTGTAAAGCAAAAATGACTATACCGTAAACCCTATCGCACTCCAGAGGAATGATAGGTTATGTCAGAAAAGCATCACATTCAGGATAAAGTCTCGCGAAGTGCGCTCTTAGGGCGAAATGCTGCTACAACGTGCGAATGGGTCTCGATATAGGGCCCTTCCAGCAACTGTACACAATACGGTACACTTGCAAAGATACCGTTCACCAGCACCTTACCTTCAGCATCTTTAACCCCTTCCAGCGTCTCCTGAATGGCCTTCGGCTGCCCCGGAAGGTTGAGGATCAACGCCTGTTTACGAATCACGCCCACCTGACGAGAGAGGATCGCCGTCGGCACAAAGTGCAGGCTCACCTGACGCATCTGCTCGCCAAAACCCGGCATCACGCGGTCGGCAATCGCCAGCGTGGCATCCGGCGTCACATCGCGACGCGCCGGGCCGGTACCGCCGGTGGTCAGCACCAGGTGGCAGCTCATCTCATCAACCAACTCGCACAGGGTTTGCTCGATAATGGTTTGCTCATCAGGGATCAGTCGGGTTTCGATTTCAAATGGCGTCGCCAGTGCGCTGCCCAACCACTCTTCAAGCGCCGGCAGGCCTTTGTCCTGGTAAACACCGCTGGAGGCGCGGTCAGAGATAGAAACTAAGCCAATGCGTAAAGTGTTCATGATTATTCCGTTAAAACTGTACTGTTGAGCAGAATGATACACGTGAATGGTCGGTAATACTAAGACACCGGAGGGGTAATCTCCTGCCGTTTCCCGAGGCTCGCCGCAAAATCAGCCTGGCGATTGATAATTTGCTATCGAGAAAATAACCGTGGTGGCAGACTCCGCCCACACGCTTCCACGGAGGGCCAGACATGCGAAAAAACAGGACACCCACGCCGCATGATTTAGTGTTTAAAACGTTTCTCTCGACGATGGAAACTGCACGCGATTTTATCGCAATCCATCTTCCTCCTGCGCTTTTACAGCTGTGCGACCTACAAACATTGCAGCTAGAGTCTGGAAGCTTTATCGAAGAAGACTTACATCCCTATTTCAGCGATATGCTGTACTCGCTTAAAACCGCTTGCGGTGATGGCTACATCCACGTGTTAATAGAGCATCAGAGTTCACCAGACAGACATATGGCTTTTCGTCTGATGCGCTATGCGATTGCCGCTATGCAGCGACATCTGGAGGCGGGTCACAACGTGCTGCCCCTGGTGATCCCCATTTTGTTTTATCAGGGCCGAAGAAGCCCTTACCCCAATTCAATGAACTGGCTGGATGAATTCAGCGACCCGGTGGTTGCTGGGCGTATTTATAGCCAAAATTTCCCGCTGGTTGATATCACGGTTATCCCCGATGATGAAATCATGCGCCACCGGAGTATGGCGGCGCTGACTTTAATTCAAAAGCACATTCGCCAGCGCGATCTCACCCGGCTTCTCGATAAGCTCGCCATCCTGTTAACCCGCAATCACATCAGCGGACAACAGGTGATTGCACTGGTAAACTATATGCTTCAGGCGGGAGAGGCTCAGGATGCCCGCACATTGCTGTACGAAATGGCGCAGCGCGCGCCTCAGTATGGAGACGAACTGATGACGTTAGCAGAGCAGTTAAAGCAGGAAGGCCGCAACGAAGGAATACAGCAGGGAATACAGCAGGGGATGCAACAAGGTATCCAAACCGGGGAACGCGAAGCGTCGCGTAAAATAGCGCGGGCGATGCTCGAAAAAGGTATCCCGGCAGCCGATATCATTGAAATGACCGGCGTAAGCGCCGAAGAGCTCCCCTCACTACAGCATTAAAAAAACAGCCCGCTCTCTGCAAAGAGAAGCGGGCTGTTGCGTTACGGCCTGACAAGATTACAGCAGGTCGCCGATCATTTTTTCCAGTTTTTCCTGGTCAATCGCAAACTTACGGATACCTTCCGCCAGTTTGTCGACCGCCATCGGATCCTGGTTGTGTTGCCACAGGAACTCAGACTCGGTGATGCGGCTCGGACGCGCTTTCACTTCACCGGTGAAGGTCAGTTTACGCTCCAGCGGGCCTTCGCTCTCTGCCAGCTCTTTCAGCAGCGCAGGTGCGATGGTCAGGCGGTCGCAGCCGGCCAGCTCAAGGATTTCGCCGATGTTACGGAAGCTTGCGCCCATCACTACGGTTTCATAGCCGTGCTCTTTGTAGTACTGGTAGATTTCGCTCACGGAAACCACACCTGGATCTTCCGCAGGCGCGTATTCTTTCTTATCAGTATTGGCTTTGTACCAATCCAGAATACGACCAACAAACGGGGAGATCAGGTATACGCCCGCTTCCGCACAAGCACGCGCCTGAGCGAAGGAGAACAGCAGGGTCAGGTTACAGTTGATACCGTCTTTTTCCAGCTGCTCCGCCGCGCGGATGCCCTGCCAGGTAGAAGCCAGTTTGATCAGGATGCGATCGTTGCTGATGCCCGCATCGTTGTACATTTTGATCAGACGTTTGGCTTTGGCGATGGACGCTTCGGTGTCATAGGAGAGACGCGCGTCAACTTCGGTAGAAATACGGCCCGGGACCAGTTTCAGGATTTCCAGACCGATGTTCACGGCCAGTTTGTCGGTAGCATCTACAACCTGCTGCGCACGGTCGCTGCTCTGGCTACGCGCCCAGGTTACCGCATCGTCAATCAGTTTACGGTACTCAGGAATCTGTGCTGCGCCCAGAATCAGGGAAGGGTTGGTTGTCGCATCCTGAGGCTGATACAGCTTCATTGCTGCGATGTCTCCGGTGTCAGCCACTACGGTTGTGTACTGACGCAGAGATGTCAATTTATCCGTCATGATAGTGTTTCTCTTTAAACAGCTGTTAGGGGGATGTAACCGGTCTGCCTCGATAATATCACGCCGCTCTCTCAGCGCAACCGCCGACATCATGAGAGCGCAGAGTATGATAAACTCATGCATTGGACTTTCAGACGTGGCCGTTGTGCGCGCTGAATATGGTAACGCTTACATTGGCTGAATCGAATCGTGTGAAGCACCGTTAGCTTCCGGGGTTCAGCCGCCCGTTTTGGCATAGACAAGAGGACGTTTAATGCCTGATTTCCTGTCTTTTATCAGCGAAATACTGTGGGGCTCGGTAATGATTTACCTGCTCCTTGGCTGTGGTATCTGGTTTACATGGAGAACCGGCTACATCCAGTTTCGCTACATCCGTCAGTTTAGCAAAAGTCTGAAAAGAAGCCTGAAACCGGGCGAAGGCGGATTAACATCATTCCAGGTGCTGTGCATCAGCCTGGCCGCGCGCGTCGGCAGCGGTAACCTGGCAGGCGTGGCGCTGGCGATTACCGTCGGCGGCCCCGGCGCGGTGTTCTGGATGTGGGTCGCGGCGATTATCGGCATGGCGAGCAGCTTCGCCGAGTGCTCGCTGGCACAGCTCTACAAAGAACGTGACGCCAACGGGCAGTTCCGTGGCGGGCCCGCCTGGTATATGACGCGCGGACTGGGCATGCGCTGGATGGGCGTGCTCTTCTCCCTGTTCCTGCTGCTCGCCTACGGGCTCATCTTCAATACCGTGCAGGCCAATTCCATGGCACACGCATTGAATTATGCTTTCGACATTCCCTTCAACTTCACCGGCGTCGTAGTGGCCTTCTTCGCCCTGCTGGTCATGATGCGCGGCATGAAAGGCGTGGCGCGGCTTAGCCAGTGGCTGGTGCCGCTGATGGGACTGGTGTGGGTTGTTACCTGCCTGCTGATCTCGCTGTGGCATATCGGTGAAATGCCCGACATCATCAACATGATTATTCGCAGCGCCTTTGGCCTGCAAGAAGCGGCGGCTGGTGCCGTCGGCTACAGCGTCAGCCAGGCGATTACCAGCGGCTTCCAGCGCAGCATGTTTTCCAACGAAGCGGGGATGGGGTCCACGCCTAACGCGGCCGCCGCCGCAGCCTCCTTCCCCCCTCATCCGGCGGCGCAGGGCATCGTACAAATGATTGGCGTGCTGATTGATACCATCGTTATCTGTAGCGCCAGCGCAATGGTTATATTGTTGTCGGGTCACGGCACCAAAACCACCGGCTATGACGGCATTCAGCTTATTCAGCACGCGATGAACGTGCTGGTTGGCAACTGGGGCGCAAGCTTTGTGGCGATAGTCATGGTGATGTTTGCTTTTACGTCGATCGTCGCCAACTACGTTTACGCCGAAAACAACCTGATCTTCTTACGCTGCAATAAGCCCTGGGCCCTCTGGCTGCTGCGTATTGGCACTCTGTTGATGGTGGTCATCGGCAGTCAGCTCAGCTTGCCTGTCGTCTGGCAGATGGCTGACGTGATTATGGCGCTGATGGCAATCACTAACTTGTCGGCCATTTTGTTGCTGTCTCCGGTGGTCAGAATCATCGCCCGTGATTACCTACGCCAGCGTAAACTTGGCGTCACGCCGGTGTTCGATCCTGACTATTATCCGGAGATCGCCCAACAGCTCGCGCCGGAAAGTTGGGATCAACCACCGCGCCAATAGCAGCAATCGATCACCTGCGGCCCTTTTTTTGTTAAAGTTGCGTGAAATTTTCTGCAAGGACTGGATATGCTGATTCTGATTTCTCCTGCTAAAACGCTCGACTACCAAAGCCCGCTGGCCACCACGCGCTATACCCAGCCGATGCTGCTGGAGCACTCTCAGCAACTGATCGGCGTTGCGCGCAAGCTTTCAGCGCCGCAGATTAAAGCGCTGATGGGGATTAGCGACAAGCTGGCGGATTTAAACGCCACCCGCTTCCACGACTGGCACCCGGACTTCACGCCGGAGAACGCCCGCCAGGCGATTCTGGCGTTTAAAGGCGATGTTTATACCGGGCTTCAGGCGGAAACCTTCAGCGAAGCCGATTTTGACTTCGCCCAGAAGCACCTGCGTATGCTCTCCGGCCTGTATGGCGTGCTGCGTCCGCTGGATCTCATGCAGCCTTATCGTCTGGAAATGGGGATTCGTCTTGAGAACCCGCGCGGGAAAGATCTGTATCAGTTCTGGGGTGAGGAAATCACCCATACGCTGAACGCCGCACTGCACGATCAGGGCGACGATATCGTGGTGAATCTGGCATCAGATGAATACTTCCGCTCGGTGAAGCCGAAAGCGTTGAAGGGGCAAATCATCAAGCCCGTCTTCCTCGATGAGAAAAACGGTAAGTTTAAGGTGATTAGCTTCTACGCCAAAAAGGCGCGCGGACTGATGAGCCGCTACATCATTGAGAACCGTCTGTCGAAACCAGAGCAGTTGACCGGTTTTAATAGCGAAGGGTATTTCTTTGATGCGGAAAGTTCGAGCGCCGAAGAGTTAGTCTTCAAGCGCCACGAACAGTAAGCAGGTAGCCCGTAGGCTACCTGAATTCGCGATTAATGATGGCCTGACGGTGGGCGATGATCGTCGCCGTGACCGTGATTATCATGACCGTGGTCATCGTGACGATTGTCATGATGGTCATCATGCCCGCGGTTATCGTGATGCGGCGGCGGTGGCGTGTGGGCATGCCAGCGGTTGTCGCGCCATTCATAGTGATCGTTCCACCAGCCGTGGTCGCGCCAGTGGCCGCCGTCCCAGTAACGACCGTTATTGTCCTGGTCGCCAATTTGCAGTTTCACCGCCGGAACCAGCGTAATCTCTGCGGCCTGAGTGATAACCGGAGCCGCCAGCATCATTGCCAGTGCAAACATCGCAGGTTTTAACATGGGTAACTCCTTGGTTCTTCGTTCGCCAGTATGGCCGATGAAGAGAGATTACCGCCGCGGAACCCGCGTTGTTATTCTCCGCAATCCTATATTGTAACCACCCGCATTTATTGGGAAATTCTCCTTTTTTCCTGCCGAATTCCTGCATAATTTCTCCCTGATTCCCCCTCCATGCTGGAAGGGGAAACGGAGACATTACGCCTTGCTCATCATCAGATTACGCAGCGCAGCGTAGTCGGCTGGCAGGTTATGCGATAACAGTGGCAGATCGGCGCGATCCGCCAACGCTTTTGGCAGCGGCAGCGTTTCATCGAGGATCTCTTCCACACTTTCTTTGAACTTCGCCGGATGGGCGGTACCGAGGAACAGGCCGTATTCACCCGGTTGCAGCTGGTCACGCAGCGCGCGGTAGGCAATCGCCGCGTGCGGTTCAGAGGTGTAGCCCAACGCTTGCAGCTCACGCATGGTCGCTTTGGTGGTTTCATCATCCACCGCCGCATAGCCCAGCTCGTTCAGACGCCAGATTTTACGGCGGAACAGCTCTTCCACGCGCGGCCAGTTATTCGGCTGACTGACGTCCATGGCGTTAGACAACGTCGCCTGAGTGGCTTTCGGCGCCCACTTGCCGTCCTGCAGGAAGCGCGGCACGGTGTCGTTGGCGTTGGTGGCGGCGATAAAGCGCTTCACCGGCAGACCGAGCGACTTGGCCAGCAGGCCCGCGGTCAGATCGCCAAAGTTACCGCTTGGCACGGAAATCACCAGCTGATTACGCGCTTCCTGTGGCAGCTGCGCCACCGCTTCGAAGTAATAGCAAATCTGCGCCAGCAGGCGGCTGATGTTGATGGAGTTGGCGGAGTTCAGCCCCAGCGCGACTTTCAACTCTTCGTCGTCGAACGCCTGCTTCACCAGCGCCTGACAGGCGTCGAAGTCACCGTCGATCGCCACGGTTTCAATGTTGCCACCCAAGGTACAGAACAATTTTTCCTGCAGCGGGCTGATCTTACCGCGCGGGTACAGAATCACCACTTTGACGTTCGGCAGACCGTAGAACGCGTGCGCCACGGCGGCGCCGGTATCGCCGGAGGTCGCCGTCAGGATAGTCACCGGCTTGTCGCCAGCGATATGAGTCAGCATCTGCGCCATAAAGCGGCCGCCGAAGTCTTTGAACGCCAGAGTCGGGCCGTGGAACAGTTCGAGACAGCCAACGTCTTCCTGCACCTTATTCACCGGCGCCGGGAAGGTGAACGCCGTCGCGATACGCGCGGCAAGCTCGGCTTCCGGGATCTCATCGCCGATAAACGCGGAGAGAATTTTCGCACTGCGGGTGACGAAATCCTGCGTCAGCAGTTCATCAATGTCGGTCAGGTTGAATTCCGGTAAATCTAACGGAAAGAACAGCCCCTGTTGCTTGCCAAGCCCTTGAGTCACGGCCTGCGCAAAGCTGACCTGCTCATTGTGATCTTTTAAGTTATAGAGTTTCATCGGTTATCCCACTACTCGTGCGCCCGCCGTGTCCAGCCGGCAAATATGAACGAAGCCTTCTTGATTCTGCAAATAATGCTGACCGAGCCAGTCCGCCACGCGCTGCGCGGTCTCGGTTTTGTCGCACAGGGCAAACAGCGTCGGCCCGGAGCCGGAGATGCCACAGGCCACGGCGCCAATGCCGGCTACCGCCTGACGTGCTTCGCTGAAACCCGGTAACAGTTTGGTTCGGTACGGCTCGGCAATCACGTCTTTCATCAGTTTTGCCGCCAGCTGCGGCTGACGGGAATAGCAGGCGTGAATAAAGCCCGCCAGATGACGGCCGTGAGCCACGCAGTCCTGACGACGATACTGAGCGGGCAGAATCGCCCGCGCTTCCGCGGTAGAGACCTTAATGCCCGGATAGGCCAGCACCCATAGCCAGTCGTCAAAGCACGGCACCTGCTGGCTGATAATGTCATTCTCTTCGATCATCAGCTGCATTCCGCCGAGATAGCACGGCGCGACGTTGTCGTAATGCACGCTGCCGGAGATACGTCCTTCCAGCTCGCCCATCAGGGCCAGCATCCGGGTTTCATCCAGCGGCCTGCCGCAGTGTTCATTCATCGCCACCAGCGCGGCGACCACGGAACAGGCGCTGGAACCCAGCCCTGAACCAATCGGCATGTTTTTTTCCAGCGTCATCGCCACCGGGATTTCTTTGCCAATCTCCTGGCAGAAGCGTTCCCAGCACTGATACACGATGTTTTCGTGCGGTTCGCTCGGCAGTTTATCCGCAAAGCGCCCTAAATTTTGCAGGCTGAAGCGATCTGCCGCCTCAACCGATACGTTGTCGCCCAGCAGGCTGCCGTCGATCGGCGTGACGGCGGCACCCAGTACATCAAACCCGACGCTCATATTGGCACTGGAAGCCGGGGCATACACCTTAACCATTTTAAACTCCTAACTTCCATGACAATGTGCGCAGAAGATCGGCAAATACCCCTGCCGCCGTAACATCGTTGCCTGCGCCATAGCCGCGCAGCACCAGCGGCAGCGGCTGATAATAGTGGCTATAAAACGCCAGCGCGTTCTCGCCGTTTTTCACTTTGAACAGCGGGTCGTTGCCGTCAACGGCGGCAATTTTCACCCGGCAGACGCCGTCTTCTTCAATATTGCCAACATAGCGCAGCACTTTGCCTTCATCACGCGCTTTCGCCACTCGGGCGGAAAATTCATCGTCAAGCTGCGACAGACGCGCCATAAAGCTCTCGGTATCGCCGGTGGCGTCAAAACTCTCTGGCAGCACCGATTCGACCACAATATCACTCAACTCGAGGCTACGCCCGGTTTCGCGAGCCAGAATCAGCAGCTTACGCGCCACGTCCATACCCGACAGGTCATCACGCGGATCCGGTTCGGTATAGCCCATCTCACGCGCCACTTTGGTTGCCGCCGACAGGCTCATGCCTTCATCCAGCTTGCCAAAGATAAACGACAGTGAGCCAGAAAGAATGCCAGAGAAGCGCTGTAGCTCATCGCCCGCGTTGAGCAGGTTTTGCAGGTTTTCAATGACCGGCAGCCCCGCCCCGACGTTGGTGTCGTAGAGGAATTTGCGGCGCGACTGGCCAGCCGCGTGACGCAACTGGTGGTAGTAGTCCATCGACGAGGTATTGGCCTTTTTGTTCGGCGTCACCACGTGGAAACCTTCGCGCAGGAAGTCGGCGTACTGATCGGCCACCGCCTGGCTGGAAGTGCAGTCGACGATCACCGGGTTCAGCAGGTGATACTCTTTCACCAGACGAATCAGACGCCCAAGGTTAAACGGCTCTTTAGCTTCCTCCAGCTCCGCCTGCCAGTTTTCCAGATTCAGCCCATGCACGCTGGTCAGCAGCGCGCGGGAATTCGCCACGCCGCAGACGCGCAGGTCGATGTGCTTTTTCTTCAGCCACGCCTGCTGGCGTTTAATCTGCTCAAGCAGCGCCCCGCCGACGCCGCCGACGCCCACCAGGAAGACTTCGATCACCTGGTCGGTGTTAAACAGCATCTGATGCGTGACGCGAACGCCCGTGGTGGCGTCGTCGTTGTTGACCACCACGGAGATCGAACGCTCAGAGGAACCCTGGGCAATTGCCACGATGTTGATGTTAGCGCGGGCCAGCGCGGCAAAGAACTTCGCCGAGATGCCGCGCAGCGTGCGCATTCCATCGCCGACAACGGAGATGATCGCCAGACGCTCCATGATCGACAGCGGCTCCAGCAGTTCTTCTTTCAGCTCCAGATAGAACTCATCTTCCATCGCCTTCTTCGCCCGCGCACAGTCGCTCTGCGGCACGCAGAAGCTGATGCTGTACTCGGATGAGGATTGGGTAATGAGTACCACGGAGATGCCCGCGCGCGACATGGTGGCAAACACGCGAGCCGCCATGCCGACCATTCCTTTCATGCCCGGGCCGGAGACGTTGAACATCGCCATATTATTGAGGTTGGAGATGCCCTTAACCGGTAGCGCATCATCGTCGCTGCTGGCGCCGATTAGCGTACCTGGAGCCTGTGGATTACCGGTGTTTTTAATTAAGCAAGGGATTTGGAACTGGGCGATAGGGGCAATGGTACGCGGGTGAAGCACTTTGGCGCCGAAGTAGGAAAGCTCCATCGCTTCCTGGTACGACATGCTCTTCAGCAGCACCGCGTCCGGTACCTGGCGCGGGTCACAGGTATAAACGCCGTCGACGTCGGTCCAGATCTCGCAACAGTCTGCGCGTAAACAGGCGGCCAGCACGGCGGCGGAGTAGTCGGAGCCGTTACGCCCCAGCACCACCAGTTCCCCCTTCTCGTTACCGGCGGTAAAGCCTGCCATCAGCACCATATGGTCCGCCGGGATCTGGCTGGCGGCAATGCGGCGAGTAGATTCAGCAATATCGACTGTCGATTCAAGGTAGTGGCCAACGGCCAGCAGTTTCTCAACCGGGTTAATCACCGTCACCTTGTGGCCACGGGCGCTCAGCAGCCCGGCCATGATGGCGATAGAGAGCTTTTCGCCGCGACAGATCAGGCCAGCGTTGACGCTGTCCGGGCACTGACCGAGCAGACTGATACCGTGGAGAATATGTTTGATCTGGGCAAATTCGAGCTCAACGGCCGCCTTCAGTTCCGCCAGCGGAAAACCCGGCTGGGCGGTAGCAAGCCCTTGAAGAAGTTCAGCAAAGATACGTTCGGCGTCGGCGATGTTGGTCAGCGCGTCCTGGCCGCCAATGGTTTTTTCAATCATCGCCACCAGATGGTTGGTGATTTTTGCCGGGGCAGAAAGCACGGTTGCTACCTGCCCCTGCCTGGCGTTGCTTTCCAGGATGTCGGCAACACGCAGAAACCGTTCCGCATTTGCCACTGATGTACCGCCGAACTTCAAGACTCGCATGGTTTTTACCCCTTGATCTTCAGTCGAAAAAAAAGCCCGCACTGTTCAGGTGCGGGCTTTTTTCTGTGTTTCCTGTACGCGTCAGCCCGCACCGTTACCTGTGGTAATAGTGGTGGTGGTAATGGTCATAATGCTGCTGATGCGAATCATGGATGTTGTGTGCTCTGTCATTTAGCTGTCTGTGCCTTATACCCCTATTGGTTAAAGTATCTGGCCCACTAAGTCAATGAATTTCTAACTTCGTCACGTTTCGCAATCAATTCACATCCGCCCGTTCATTCGCCGACAAACCACCACAACGGCCATAAGTTTTGCAAAATACCGACCAATAACACCATACGAAAATACAATGACAGAATTTTACTCTGTCATATTTTTTTCAATATCATGCAGCAAACGATGCAACATTGCCGTATCGCGTTGCTCAAGTAAGCCAATACGTTGTTGCAGCCAATCGGCCAGTTTTACATCTCCGGCTACCTCGAGCCGCTCGAGCAATTTGCTGATACGCGCCCTTAACGCAATCAGCTGATTTTCGTCACCTGTCGTTGCTGGGGGGTTCGCGTTTTGTAACAGTGAGGAAAGCTGATAACAATATACCATCACCGCCTGCCCGAGATTCAGCGACGGATAATCCGCCACCATCGGCACACCGGTTAACACATCCGCTAACGCCAGTTCATCATTGGTTAACCCGGAATCCTCACGGCCAAACACCAGCGCGGCATGGTCCATCCACTGCGCTTTTTCGGTCAACATTGGCACCAGTTCCTGCGGCGTGGCGTAATAGTGGAATCGGGCACGGCTGCGCGCGGTAGTCGCTACGGTGAAATCCACATCGTGCAGCGCTTCCGCCAGCGTTGGGTAGCAGGTGATGCCGTCAAGGATGTCGGTAGAGCCATGAGCCACCCATCGCGCGGCGGGTTCCTGGTGCGCAACGCTATCAACGATACGCATGTCATTAAATCCCATGGTTTTCATGGCGCGGGCAGCGGCACCGATATTTTCGGCCCTTGCTGGCGAAACCAGCACAATAGATAAGTGCATTTAAAGTTCTCTTAACTTACTGTTCTCAGGCAATAATGTGATGTACATCAACATATTGCGCAGCGCGAATTTACAAAAATGCAACAAAAATCACTGAAATGATGTTTCATAAC